>JANKMV010000506.1 GCA_024650095.1 Bacillota bacterium
TATTGAAAGGCGCAGGTAGGGAAACTGAATAAAAGCGCCTTTCTTATACTGTTATTAATTATTTCGCTTATTTTTAGTTACCAATCTTTAAATTTCGAGGAAACAACTTCTTCCATTTCATACGTTTTTTCTCGGGCCATGAGGTCGACGACGGCTTGATGTGGATCTTTTCCTTCAAACAAAACCTTATAGACCTGTTCGGTGATGGGGACATCGACGTGATAATGCTGAGCTAACTGCCATGTAGCCCTGGTGGTACGAACACCTTCAGCCACCATGTGCATGCCACTAATAATTTCGTCCACTGCACGTCCTTGGCCTATTTCCATGCCCAAGCTGCGATTGCGGCTATGAGGAGATGTGCAGGTTACCATGAGATCTCCAATGCCAGATAAGCCGGCAAACGTAAGCACATCGGCTCCCATTTGCATGCCTAATCGGGCAATTTCTGATAAACCACGTGTTACCAAAGCTGCTTTCGTATTATCACCATAGCCCAGGCCATCTGAAATTCCTGCAGCCAGGGCAATTACATTTTTCAGAGCGCCCCCCAACTCCACGCCAATTAAATCAGGATTGGTATAGACGCGGAAACGGTGAGTAATAAAAAGCTCTTGCGCCGCTTCCGCCACGCTTCGATCACGGGCAGAAATAACTGAAGCCGATGGTATTAATCTTCCCACTTCCTCCGCATGATTGGGTCCTGAAAGGACTGCCGGCTTACATTGTGGCAGTTCCTGCTCGATCACCTCAGACATACGGAGAAATGTTTTTTCCTCTACCCCTTTGGCGCAACTGACCACGATGGGGCAAGTCGAAAGCAAAGGTGCAATTTGTTGTAGAATTTGACGTACCGTGTGAGAGGGGACCACAAGAATAATGGCTTCTTTTTCCTGCACAGCTTTTGCTAAATCTGCTGTGATCATAACATTGTGAGGTAACATCACGCCGGGAAGGTAGTTTACATTTTCTCTTGTTGCAGTAATGGCGTGGCAAAGTTCGGCCCTTCGCGTCCACAACGTAACATGCTCACAGTTATCGGCTAAAATACGAGCAAGTGCAGTACCCCAGCTTCCCGCACCTATGACAGCAATTTTTTCCATTATTTTCCCCTCTTCTCCTCGTTGCCCATATTCACCTTAGTACCCAGTTTGCTTTCCGTTCCTTTAAGGAGTCGCGAAATATTTTGCCGATGCCGCCACACAGCCATTAGCGCCATCAAGGTACCGAAGGCAATGTAGATGGGGGGCATCCTGAAAATAATCATAAAAACAGGAATGGCAATGGCTCCAACCATGGAACCTAGGGAAACAAAGCGTGTAATGGCAATAAGTGCCACACCAATGGTGGTGGCAATAAGTATCACCAGCGGTGCAATGCCAATAAAGACACCAATGGTAGTGGCAACCCCTCGTCCGCCACGAAATTTAAAAAAGAGAGGCCAATTATGGCCTGCCACGGAGGTTAAACCGGCAAACATTTGTACGGCGTCGTTACCTGTGAGAGCTCGTGCCACCAGTACAGCCGCCAAACCTTTAGTAACATCTAACAACAAAACAAT
>JANKMV010000507.1 GCA_024650095.1 Bacillota bacterium
GCTAACAGGCAGGAAAAATTATCTTCATGGCGAAATTTGTATAATAAGAAAGATGTATAATTTCCAAGGTTGGGGAAAATATTGACAACTGTGGAAAACAGCCTCAAAGACAGCAAACTGAAGGAGGGCTTAAAGGTGAGCAGTTTTTATTATGATGAAGACCTGGCCATGGTGTATAAGATCAGCCCCGTTGTAGCTTCTGTTGTTGAAGACGAGGATAAAAAGGTTCCGACCGCTATCCTAGTGCATGCTAACATTAAAGTGACCAATTTTAAGCGCGAAAAAGTACGTCGCACCCTTTCCGAGGTCTATCCCCGCGATCGTTATGATCTGGAATCAGCGAAAGAAGCATTTGTTGATAATGTCCTGGGTAAAGTGTTAGGCAAGGCGACTGTGATTAGCCAAGAAGAATATGACAACATTAAAAAACGAGTGGAACCCGTTGAATATTGTACCAGTTAAAACATATGTAGTTACTTACGGATAAAGATTAGGTGATCCTTATTTTAATGAGGGTAGTGGGCTAGAGATCATCCTTTGTCCATCATAAGTTAACCGCTCGACAGTACCGTTTAGGTACAGCTCGGCGGTTTTGCTTTGCAGTGAGTAGTCAGTAAGAATAGAGATAAAGCAGGAATTGTTACGTAAAAGCAGAAACCTGCTATAAGTATATAAGGAGGTGCTTTTTTTGCATACAGTCGATCTCAATTGTGATATGGGAGAAAGCTTTGGTCGTTATACACTAGGACAAGATGAAGATGTATTGGCATACATAACATCTGCTAATATTGCTTGTGGTTTCCATGCGGGTGACCCCTTGGTGATGGATACAACGGTCGCTTTGGCGAAAAAAAATGGTGTGGCTGTGGGAGCGCACCCTTCATTCCCGGACTTACAAGGGTTCGGGCGCCGGGCCATGACCATGGGGCGGCAAGAATTGACAGCGTTAATGATATACCAAATAGGCGCTCTCAAGGCGTTTGCCGAATATTATGGAACGACTCTACAGCATGTAAAGCTACACGGAGCTCTCTACAATATGGCCTGCTGTGAAGAGCAGCCGGCCGCCGCCTTGGTGGATGCCGTACAAGCTATCGACTCAAGCTTGGTGCTAGTGGCACTGTACGGTTCCCAAATGTATCGCCAAGGGGAAAAGGCAGGCTTGCGGGTGGCGGGTGAATTTTTCGCGGACCGTAATTATAGTGCGGATGGCACATTATTAACGCGTAGCCACAAGAAAGCTTTGATTGATGACGAAGAGGATGCAGTGCAACGTACTTTGCAGGCCATCTTAACAGGTACAATCATTGCTGTCGATGGAACCCCACTTGAAGTGAAAGCAGATACCATCTGTTTACATGGGGATTCCCCCACAGCATTGGCATTTGCTCGTCGGCTTCGTGAAGCTTTGACAGAAGCAGGAATCGCCATTAAAGCCATGGACTCGTTCCTGTAACGGATGGAGGTTGTTATGAATAATGGGAATTACGTTCCATCCCGCGGGAGATGCGGCACTACTGGCTGAATTTGCCAATGTTATTAGTGTGGAGGTT
>JANKMV010000508.1 GCA_024650095.1 Bacillota bacterium
GTCATCATTAAGCCAATCTCATTTTCATCCGTTTCCTGCGCATTGACGACACCGATCAGTTCCCCGTGGTTGATCACAGCTATACGATCTGAAATATCTAATATTTCATCTAGCTCTAATGAAACTAAAAGCACAGCCTTACCCTGGTTACGCTGCTCCAAGAGGCGTCGATGAATATATTCGATGGCACCCACATCCAAGCCACGGGTTGGTTGCACGGCAATGAGTAAATCTGGATTCTGGATAATTTCGCGCCCCACAATGGCTTTTTGTTGATTACCTCCGGATAAGGAGCGAGCAAGTGAGGCAGCGCCTTCACCAGCGCGCACGTCAAATTCCTCCACAACCTTTATTGCATGTTGCAAAATGGCATTGTGATTTAGAATGCCATTACGAGAGAAAGGTTTCTGATAATAGATTTTGAGAATAAGGTTGTCCTCCACTGTGTAATCAAGGATTAAACCATGCTTATGTCGATCCTCGGGAATGAGGGCCACGCCCTCATTAATGCGGTCACGAATGGGAATAGTAGCCACATCTTTACCGTTTAGCAGGATTTGGCCCGTTTCCGCACTGCGCAAGCCCACAATGGCTTCCACTAAGTCACTTTGTCCGTTGCCATCAACACCCGCGAGGCCCACAATTTCACCGCAATGCACATCTAGGGTAAAGTCCTTAAGACCTAAGACGCCACGAGAGTTACGCACAGAAAGATTCTTTATTTGCAGAATAGTGGCCCCTGTGGTTTGTTCTTCCTTTTCGGTCGTAAAAGAAACTTTGCGCCCTACCATCATTTCCGCCAACTTGGCAGCCGAAGTGGTGGCTACTTCCACTGTACCCACTAATTTACCTCGCCGGATGACCGTACATCGATCGGCAATGGCTTTAATTTCTTTGAGCTTATGCGTAATAAGGATAATGGATTTACCCTCTGCAAGCAGATTCTTCATAATATGCATCAACTCTTGCACTTCCTGCGGTGTTAATACCGACGTGGGTTCATCGAAAATAAGAATTTCGGCATCACGGTAGAGCATTTTCAAAATTTCCACACGTTGCTGCATACCCACAGACACATCAGAAATTTTTGCCTCTGGGTCCACATTCAAGCCATATTTAGTGGATAACTCTTTAATCCGAGCGGCAGCACCACGTACATCCAAAACTAACCCTCTAGTCGTTTCAGCACCAAGAATTATGTTTTCGGTAATGGTAAAGTTATGCACCAATTTAAAATGTTGGTGCACCATGCCAATGCCAAGGTTGTTGGCCACATTGGGATTGCTTATCTGTACTTCTTTTCCTCGCAAACGAATTACACCACGGTCCGCCTGATAAAGCCCAAATAAAATACTCATTAGGGTGGATTTGCCGGCGCCATTTTCGCCTAAGAGCGCATGAACTTCACCCTTGCGTAGCTGCAAGGTTATATCGTCACACGCCACAACCCCCGTAAATTCCTTACGGATATTTATAAGTTCTACAATATAGTCCTCCATCTGTCCACTCCCCTAGACAAATAAAACTTCTTTTTATAGATAAGAAGGGCGG
>JANKMV010000509.1 GCA_024650095.1 Bacillota bacterium
CGTCAGGCCATCGAGGACGAGCGGAGTCGTTATTTAGAATTATTTGAATTTGCCCCTGGGGGTTATCTAGTTACCGACACCCAAGGAATTATTCTCGAGGCTAACAGTGCCGCGACTTCACTCTTGTGCGTAAAAAAAGATCTACTTGTGGGGAAACCGTTGGCGCTATTTGTCCATAGCCATGAACGCTCATCTTTTCGGACTCGCTTGGCGCAATTGCATAAAGAGCCCGAGCCGAAAAATATAAACTGGGAGTTTCAATTGCAAGCGAGTAATCAACAAGCGTTCCCTGCTGCCATCACGGTGGGAAAAATGACTTCCCAACGAAGAAAAACGAGTGAACTACGCTGGCTCATCAGAGATATTACAAAGCGGAAGCAGCTAGAAGAAGAGTTGCAAAAAGCGGATAAACTTGAATCACTGGGGATCTTGGCAGGAGGGATTGCCCATGATTTTAATAACTTTCTGACGATCATCTTGGGAAATTTATCTTTGGCAAAAATGTATGCTAAAGGTGATATAAAGGTTTCCAAACATTTACATGAAATGGAAGATGCCTTTGCACAAACAAGAAACTTGACGGAGCAGTTGTTGACGTTTGCTAAGGGGGGAGAGCCGTTAACGCGTGCTGTTTCCATCGACAGCTTTATTAGGGACGTGAGTTCTTTCGCCCTTAGTGGATCCAATACGCTTTATGAGTTTTTTCTCACAGCTGATCTACCTGCAGTGGAGATCGATGAAGGGCAGATCACTCAAGTAATTAGTAATTTACTTATTAATGCCGATCAGGCAATGCCCACAGGTGGAACTATAAAAATTAGTGCAGAATCGTTGGTGATTCAGGGAGAAAACACTTTACCACTCCAACCTGGTCATTATGTGGCTGTAACGATTGCGGATGAGGGTAAGGGTATTGCCAAAAAAGCTCTACCAAAAATATTTGACCCATTTTTTACAACCAAAGAGCAGGGCAGTGGACTCGGCTTAACCATATGTTACTCTATCATCAAAAGGCACGGTGGCCATATTGCTGTGAAATCTGTGGAGGGGCAAGGGACTAGCTTTACAGTTTACCTCCCAGCATCGAGAAATGACGCACGTGAAGAAGCCATCGATGATACCCTTTGTCTAGGCGAGGGAAAAATATTATTTATGGATGATGAAGAAAGAGTGCGACAAACAGCAGGTGAGATGCTTAGCGCTCTTGGCTATGAAGTGGAGTTCGCCAATGACGGGGCCGAAGCTGTAAAAAAATATCAGGATGCATTTTTTACAGATAGCCCTTATGATGTTGTGATTACTGATATAACAGTACGTGGTGGTATGGGGGGGCAATTAGCTGTGCGTGAGTTACTTAAAATTGATCCTCATGTTAAGGCAATTGTCTCAAGTGGTTACTCTAATGATGCTCTTCTGTCAGCCTATAAGAAACATGGTTTTTGTGGCATGGTGGCTAAACCCTATCGCCTGCAGGAATTAGGCGAAGCTTTGGCGCGTGTTATTGAAAGTAAGAAGCAAAACAATGAATGAGTAGTTTTTAGCTAAACT
>JANKMV010000050.1:0-7787 GCA_024650095.1 Bacillota bacterium
GTGGGCGTAGTGAAGACATGGCTAGCAGACCAAACTGTTCGCCCATGTTCTCTAAACATGCTTCCCGTGTTTTCAAAACACGCTTGAGCCCTTCCCAAGCACCGGGATTTGTCAATACATCTCGTGCCTGAAGAATGAGATAGCCGCCATTTGCTTTAAGTAAGGAGCCTGCTTTAATCATGGTGTAATCTGTAGTTACCATGCCCAGTTTATTCTCATACTCGACGCGTCCCACCAGGTTATAGTAGGTAGGGTTGGTCTCTACAATCACCGGTGCACCGCTTGTTTCTTTGTTGTCCACCAATACATTAACACGATATTTATGGCCTGGCTCTTCCTTACGACGCAGCCACGGGAGCTGCATGGGCTCCTCTTCATCTTGGCGAAAATCATCGAGATTGTCCAAAATATCTTTGCGCACCGCCAACAAGTAGGCTACCACGGCCTCTTCGTTGCTGTAGCGATCCTTTAATTCATCAATTAAATACCCCACGGCAAAAAGACCAATTTTGTTTTCCAGTTCCTTTACTTTTTCCTTCATTTCGCGTTCTGCTGCCTGGATGCGGCGCATGACACTAATGGCGTTAAACTGTAGTTCGCTCGACTTACGTTCTAGGTCTTCTTTTAGTTCCTCTGGTAGGTTAGCGATGTCTTCCGTGGCTACTTCCTCGCCATCCACGATGGGCACACTAACAAAACCAGTGCTGGCCCTTTTTAAAGCAAAGCCTTGCTCCTCGGCCATGGTATGTAATTCTTCAAATAGTTGTGCTCGTATTTCTTGAAACACTCGGTAAATATCGGCCTTCTGTCGCTCGTAATCATCCGCGTCAAAGGCCTTCGGTATTTCTAGCTTTAATGATTCCACCAAGCCTTGCATATCTTTAGCGAAACTTGAACCACGACCACAGGGGAGGCGCAGTGCCACTGGGTGCCCCGGGTTTTCAAAGTTATAGACATAACACCAATCGTCAGGTACATTTTCCGTACTTGCCACTTCATTTACAAGTGTGTGCGCGTACGAATTCTTGCCAGTTCCCGTCTGACCCGTCATAAAAATATTATAGCCATGCCGCTTGATCGCTAAACCAAACTCCATGGAGCGCGCCGCGCGTTCCTGACCGATGATACCCTCTAAGGGTGGGACCGATTCCGTTGTTTCAAACTCAAATTGTGTTGGATCACATGTAAAACGTAATTCCTCTGGGTTTAATGTCCGATGTTTCATGTTCTTCCCCCTTTCATACTACTCCATATTATCTTCCTTATCTGCTAACTTCTGTTTAGTGTGCCAAAAATCTGCCATTAAAACACGAAACTCATCTTTTGCAAGAGGTGCCGGCCATAAATCTTGCTTGGTTCCTTCTCGCATCGCCACAACTAAATTATCAAAAACACGCTCATTCATTTTTTCTAAATTTCCAATCAGCTCTTTTGCGGTCGCACGCATGGAATGACCAGCGTAGGGACAAGGCGTATTAATGGGTGGAAACGCGACCAAACGTTGTGCTTGTTTTATTTCCTTTTCTCTAAAATATAATAACGGTCGAATCACCGTAACTTCAGTACGCGTTAAATAACTCTTGGGCTGAAAGGTCTTTAATTGTCCTGCAAATAATTGTGACATAAGAAATGTTTCCACCGCATCATCAAGATGATGAGCCAGCGCTACTTTATTATATTCATGATCCCGCGCATAATTGTGAATAAATCCACGTCTGAAATAAGCACAGCGGGCGCATGGGCTTTGCCCCTCTTGCATAAAGGCCATCTGATATATTTGTGTCTCTAAAATCTCCAGTGGCACTTTTAGGTGGGCACATAAGTCTGTAAGCGGTGTTAAATCAACAACGTCAGGAAACCCTTGATCCACATGCACTGCCGCCAAATCAAAGGGAAAGGGAGCATGCTCCTGTAACGCCCGCAGGCACGTTAATAAAAATGAGGAATCCTTCCCGCCAGAGAGGCCTACCAACACACGGTCTCCAGCTTCAATTAGCTTAAATTCCACAATAGCGCGCCACAGGCGCCGATCTATCCACTTGGGCAATTTCATCGTTGTCCTCCACACCTTTTGTCATGAACCATTTTATCATTCTTTTCATCATAATTCCATTACAAGAATCTCAAATCCAAGGCCAAAGCAACCGCACCAGCAGTACTGGTTACATCGCTGCTTGCTAACTGCATGCAATATAAATTCCTACCACTACTAGAAAGGCACACTTATGCAGTTTTCTCAACGTGTGCTTTCAGTACTAGTCCCGTAGAGTGTAGGGAACGGTCAAGACCGTTCCCTACATTCGATGGTTCTTTCGTTTACGTGAATCTGCTGGATTTGACCAGTGTTGAAAATCACACGCCGTGCAGTACGGGTTACACGTAAAAGTGTAGGGAACGGTCTTGACCGTTCCGCGCTTGCTATACCCAATTACTGCTAATTCCATGGTGTTGGGAACGGTCTGACCGTACCTAGCTCGGTGATTCTTACGTTTAAATATATCTGTTGGGGATTTAACGAATGTTGAAAATCACCGATTGCAGTTTTGGTTACACTAACCACTGCAAATATATAAGCCTATGGCGGCTGCCATAGGCTTATAGTAGTAAGAGTTAGCGTTGACGCCCGGCAATAAGGGCTGCCACAATGGATGAATCCGCTAGCGTCGAGGTATCTCCTAGGTTATCCTGTTCTCCGTGGGCGATCTTGCGTAAAATACGGCGCATAATTTTACCACTACGTGTTTTGGGTAACTCTTTACTAAACTGAATGCGATCGGGTGTAGCAATGGGTCCGATAACTTGCCGCACTACTTTAATTAGATCTGTACGCAGTTCTTCGCTTGCCTCATAACCCTCACGTAGAGTTACATAGGCATGAACGCCTTCACCCTTTACTGGGTGAGGAAAGCCCACCACGGCAGCTTCCACCACTGCGTCATGGGTAACGAGAGCGCTTTCCACTTCTGCTGTTCCTAAGCGATGACCAGATATGCTCATGACGTCATCGACGCGACCTGTTAACCAAAAGTAACCATCCTCGTCCTTAAACGCTCCGTCTCCTGTAAAATAAAATCCTGGATATTGAGAAAAATAGGTGTTTTTAAAGCGTTGGGCATCACCATATACTGTGCGCATAATTCCTGGCCAGGCGTTGCGAATCACCAGATAACCGCCTTCATTAATGTCTGCCTCACTTCCGTCCTGTCGCAATACCATGGGTTCCACTCCGAAAAATGGCAGTGTTGCAGAACCAGGTTTCGTAGCAATGGCTCCAGGCAGGGGCGATAGTAATATCCCACCTGTCTCCGTTTGCCACCATGTATCTACAATGGGACAACGCTCTTTGCCTATGACGCGGTGATACCACAGCCATGCTTCGGGGTTAATAGGCTCACCAACTGAACCAAGTAATCGTAAGCTACTAAGGTCGCGACGGTTGGGCCATTCTTCTCCATCACGCATCATGGCTCGAATGGCAGTGGGTGCGGTATAGAAGATATTCACTTTATATTTCTCCACAACCTCCCAGAAGCGATCTGGATTGGGATAGTTAGGCACACCTTCGAACATTAACGTGGTGGCCCCTTGTGCCAGTGGTCCATAAACAATATAACTATGGCCTGTAATCCAGCCGATATCCGCGGTACACCAATAGGTATCCGCTTCTTTTAAATCAAATATATACTTTGTAGTGGTTGCAACATGTGTTAAATACCCACCTGTAGTATGCAAAACACCCTTAGGTTTACCCGTGCTACCACTGGTATAAAGAATGAATAACGGATCTTCTGCATCCATTTCCACCGCTGGACAAACATCAGAAATGTCAGTAGCTGCCATTTCATCATCCCACCAACAGTCTCGACCAGCCGTCATGTTTACTTCCTCGTCTGAACGACGACATACAATTACCGTCTTCACACAATCACAATCTTCCAGCGCTAAATCTGTTGTTTCCTTAAGGGGAATAACCTTAGTGGCACGTAAACCAACATCCGCAGTAATTAAAAGTTTACATGCGCTATCATTAATTCTGTCACGTAATGCTTCTGCACTAAAGCCACCAAAGACAATACTATGAACTGCACCCAAACGAGTACACGCGAGCATAGCAATGGCAAGTTGGGGTATCATGGGCATATAAATGGCTACACGATCACCCTTTTGTACGCCTTTTTTCTTCAAGACATTGGCAAAGCGATTTACTTCGCGATGCAATTGCTGATAGGTGTAGGTTTTACTCTCTCCGGGTTCATTTCCCTCCCAGATAATAGCCGCCTTGTTTTTACGATCAGTCTCTAAATGCCTATCTAAACAGTTATAGGAAACATTAAGTTTTCCACCCCGAAACCAAGATATCTCGGCATTAACAAAATCATACTCTCTCACTTGCTCCCATTTTTTGAACCAATGAAGCTGGCTTGCCATTTCAGCCCAGAAGCCATCCGGGTCCTTGATGGAGCGGTCATACATGGCCGTATAGTCATTTAAACTTTTTACATGTGCCTTTTTACTAAACTCTTCTATAGGTTCAAATATTTTTTGTTGTATTTCTGTATCTTTTTCCATCATGTCAACCTCCCCGTCATTTCAAATTTGTGCTAACAAGCCAAATGTATAAAAGCTCGCCATGATATATTGTATCAATATACTACACGTTCAGCAAGACATTTCCAGCAGAATTTACAATTCATTAAACATTACGCCACAATACAAGAACAGATACTAGAGATACGTGAACCAGGAACAAATGAAAAGGAGAAGTGCTCTTCTTAACAAGCGCTTCTCCATCTATTTGCATTATCTATGGTGCAGGAATATTAATTTCCAGAACTGTATCACTTCGGTAAAGCACGGTATCCACATGTAGTGATAACGAACTAACATTCAGTACTGGAGCTTCAAAGCGTAGTGTAAACTCCTTTTTAAGGTTTTTGTGCATTTGTAAAAACTTCTTATAATCATCCTCACCCATGTGAGGACCAAAATGCTCATTGACCAGATCTTCCAGTCCGGGAATCGTAAACTCTTTATTACGTAGTTCATAGCGATTACCTTTATCGTCCATGAGATAAAAACTATCCAGCCTCGCTAGATCGCCATGCATAAGAGAGAGTGACACTATAGCTTCTTCACCAGTGAGAGAAAATTCCTCCACACTAATAAGAGTATGATGTAACCATGCCACAGGATTAGACCAAGTGCCCTTGTGCTTGTGGAGATTGATGATAAACGGTTCCGTATCTACAACGATCATACCTTCTGCTCGTACCGTAAGTCCATCCCTATCGAAAATCGGTGGATATAAATCATTCCCATTTATAGTAACAGCAGTCGCTGAAGAAGTCCTGCTTGAGAAAGCTGTGCCTCTACCTAGGCTGTACGGCATTCCTTTTTTATCTAATAACTGCACCCTGAGTGGCTCTACCAGAAGCACCTCAAATGGCCGATCAGGCAATCTATTCCCCAAGCCGAACCCGGTTATGGGTTCCCCATCTGCGTTTAGGGGATACGTATCTCTATTTGTGATTGACCACATAAGACGAGTGCCAGTAATGCCAAAGGCTAATTCATCAACGGAAAAATCTATACCACTCTCTTCTGTATGCAAACGTATGACTTTGTAATCGCTCTCGTTTATTACCTCAATGGGTACGTCTAACTTCCACTCGCCATCGTTTCCCTCTATTCTTAATTCAATGGGAAGATATTCTAAATAACCATACGCAGAAGGTTCAACAACAACATACCCATGTGTGTTTCCCTGATCATCTACTTGATAGCCAATACTTTTACTGCCAATACCCCAGAGACTTCGTTCATTAATTATTATTTCAATAGAATGATCTTCTGCGCTATATCCTTCTATTGAAAAAGTTGCGGCGAGACGGACAGAGTCGGCAATTACATTATGCACTTTAAATGTTATTCCTTGGTCTACTACAGTGTATTCCATTTGCTCGGCTTCATCTAGAGCACCCAGAAGTGCGCTGTCTCTAATGAGCAAGCTAATAAAGGGGAGGCGTGCGAGTTGTTTTGCCACGGTGGGGCTCACAAATGGCGTCAAAATCAGGATTGCCAGTAAGATAGACGCTACTGCTAAAAGTGGCTTTACTCTCCGCTTACCTGGCTTACTAGACACAGCTACCTCTTTGCCAGACAAAGAACAAGCCACATCAAGGCCATTTTTAATTGTCTTACGCATCGCTTCATGTGAGCGATAAAATGAACTGCAAGGAGAGCACCTGTGCAAATGTTCTTTTACTTCTACAGAAAAGATGCCATCAAGAATGCATACCTTCACATCTTCACATCTCATAGTAACTCACTTCCTTCTGAGTGGCCATAAACAGACTGTAACTTTTCTATCGCTCGAGTCAGCTGGTATTTGACCGTGCTTTCAGGGATTTGTGTTACCGCTGATATTTCTTTAAATGTCAGCTCGAGGCCAAAACGCAGGATAGATATCTCCTTTTCCTGCTCCGTCAAATACGCTAACATAGCTTCAAACTCCACCCAATACGTATCGTGGACAGGCAGATCATGACCCTGTAATCTATTTGTTTGCGGGTGCAGTTTTTTCTTCCTGAGCAGATCACGACATGTATTAAACAATACGATAAAGCCAGGCCGGAACGGAGGTTAGATTAGCCAAGCGCCCGTTATGGTTCCATACTTTTAAAGACGCCTCCTGCAAAGCATCTTCAGCATCTTGAGGGTTACCCAAGATACCAAGGGCATATCGATATAGTTTCGGCTGTATTTGTACAAAAAGTTCGAACTCTTGCCCTGCTACCTTCTGTTTCTGCATAAATCCACCCCGATTTTACCTCTCTACTAGTAATAACGAATCTTTGGTCACAAAAAGTCAAATATAGTTACACAATAAGTATACGTCCCGTACTAGCAATACGTAAAGCAGATTTATGAATCAAAAAAGTACCTTCGCAATGGATAGGCACTTTTTCCTTTGACTGTATTGAATTACTGGGCGCGCTTTTACTTTTCGGCTGGGGGTTCGGCGATAAAGCCTTCTTTCATTAACATTTGCGTCACGTTACGGGCACGATAAATGGCTTCTTCCGCCTTGGCACGTAAATCAGCCGGGGAGATATTTTTACGGGCAAGGCCTAGTTCCATCGCTTTTTGTCCCACATTAACCGCCTGGCGAATAAAGACTTCGACATTATCCATACTTGGCAGCAGGTTATCTGGATCAATACCGTTTTCTGCACCTAAATCAGCAATGGTATAGGCGGCAGTGAGGCACATTTCATCTGTGATGGTGGACGCTTGTACATCTAACACTCCGCGAAAGATTCCTGGAAAACAGAGGGAATTATTCACCTGGTTGGCAAAATCAGAACGTCCGGTGGCGACGATAACGGCACCTGCTTCTTTGGCCTCCCATGGCCACATTTCAGGTGTAGGGTTGGCACAAAAGAAACAGATGGGATCACTTGCCATGGACTCCACCCACTGTGGCTGTATCACCCCAGGACCGGGTTGCGAAAGAGCAATCACCACATCACAATCCTTCATGGCCTCGGCAATGCCACCTGTTCGACCCGCTGCGTTGGTTTTAAGAGCTAAATCACATTTTTCCTGATATTTTCCCTCTAGGGCAGCGGCACGATCATGATGCAGGATGCCCCGACTATCTGTAACATACATATTACCAGGGTCAACACCCGCATAAATAATGAGATTAGTAATACAAACACTGGCCGCGCCGGCACCGATCATGGCAATCTTGACATCCTTCATCTCTTTTTTCACATATCTAA
>JANKMV010000050.1:7797-10428 GCA_024650095.1 Bacillota bacterium
GTTAATTAAGCCTGCCACCGTCACGGTAGCTGTACCCTGTTGGTCATCATGCCACACGGGAATATGGCATTCCTTGCGCAAACGGTCTAGAATATAAAAACATTTCGGACTTGCTATATCCTCTAAATTGATGGCGCCAAAGCTAGGTTGGAGCATTTTTACAAAATCAATGAGTTTGTCTGCATCCTTGGTATCTACACATACGGGAAAGGCATCAACTCCACCCAAATACTTAAAAAGGAGCGCCTTGCCTTCCATCACTGGTAATGACGCCTCGGGACCGATATCACCCAAGCCCAGGACACGCGTACCATCAGAAACAACGGCAACAAAGTTCCCTTTATTGGTATGTTCATAAACTAGGTTCTTATCGGCAGCAATGGCTTTGCAAGGCTCCGCTACACCTGGCGAATACCAAATAGCGAAATCTTTAAAATCTCGCACACTACATTTTAAGTCCACTTCAATCTTTCCTTGATAAAAGGGATGCAAGCGCATGGCATCCCGGGCTGGCTTTTGGGCTTTTGCAATGCGTTCTTCTGGGGTGGTCACTACGCGTCACTCCTAACATTCATTCTCTTCTGTTTCCCTTACGGCGTACTGGTGTTGTCCTTCTATATATAAATCATTCCCAAACGCGTCGTTAACCGCCATGACGGGGAAGTTTTCCACTTCCAAACGATAAATGGCTTCGGCTCCCAACTCTGGATACGCCACCACCTCAGCTTTACGGATGGTTTGCGCAAGGAGAGCTGCCGCACCACCGGTGGCGGCAAGATAAACCCCTTTATACTTAATTAAGGCGTCCTTCACACTCTGATTACGAGCTCCTTTGCCAATACAGCCCTTTAATCCCAACGCTAATAGCGCCGGCGTATAGATATCCATACGGCCACTGGTGGTGGGACCCGCCGAGCCTATCACCTGACCGGGTTTAGCGGGTGCAGGACCGACGTAGTAGATGATTTGGCCTGCTATATCAATGGGGAGCGGTTGGCCTGCTGCTAGTAGCTCTGCTAGTTTTTGGTGGGCAGCATCACGTGCGGTATAGATAACTCCAGTGATAAAGACTTGGTCACCGGCCTTTAATGTCACTACATCCTCATCAAGAAGGGGAGTGGTAATATATTTTTTTGTCATCAGCTTCCTCCTCCACAGCTACAGAATTCTTTCAAAGTGGCGAGCCGCATGGCAATTAATATTAACCGCCACAGGAAGACTGGCGATATGAGTGGCAAAGGTTTCGATATGGACAGCCAATGCCGTGGTATTTCCGCCAAATCCTTGTGGGCCGATTCCCAACTGATTAATACGATGCAGAAGCTTTTGCTCCAGCTCGGCATAAAACTCGTCTGCATGGGGTTGTCCCAGCTCACGCAGTAATGCTTGCTTTGCCACCGCTGTTACTTTTTCAAAGGTGCCCCCAATACCTACGCCAATAATCATAGGTGGGCAAGGATTACTCCCAGCCTTTTGAACAGTTTCCACAACAAAATCCATCACACCTGCTACGCCATCGGCAGGCTTTAGCATCTTAATGGCACTGACATTTTCACTTCCGCCACCTTTGGGTGCCACAATCAATTTTACCTGTTCCCCTGTCACAACGGTAAAGTGAATGACAGCAGGCGTGTTATCGTTAGTATTCACACGTCGCAGTGGGTCTGCCACAATGGAATTTCGTAAATACCCCTGCTGATACCCTTGACGTACACCTGCCTGTATGGCCTCACTGACATCACCACCTACGAGGTGAATATCTTGTCCCAGCTCAACATAGATCACAGCAAAACCCGTATCTTGACACATGGGTACTTGCTCGGTTTTGGCAATATCCGCATTCTTAACTAACTGCGCCAATACATGACGACCGCTTGGGGATTGCTCCTTGCTTAGCGCATCTTCCAAGGCTTGATAAACATCGAGGCCAAGATTATAGTTGGCATCCATCACCATTTCTGCAATAGCCGTTGTCAATACGGCTACATCGAGCTCACGCATAGCTACACACCTCACTTTGTCTCTACTGCGATAACATTACTCTGTTGTGTTAGAGTTGCTGTGGCAACTGCACGGCCATAGTAGGAACTACCCCATACCCCGAGCACAATCATCACCGCACCAACACCCTGGTACCAAGCAAAGCTTTCACCGCGAAGTAATACGCCAGCCACGATAGAAACAACCGTCGTTAAGTTAATATAGGTAGCCGTTTGCGAGGCACCCATTTTAGAAAGCATATAGTTCATGAGAAAAAAGGCAAGTACCGAAGATAGAACGCCTAAATATAGCATGGCTAACAGTACATGACCATCGGCTAAGGGTACGAGCATCTGGCCTACGCTACCATTGACAACACGTCGCATCAACTCGAAACCGTTAAAAACAATGGCGCCGGTCCACATCATAATATACGTAATTTCCACTGCGCTAAAAGAAAGTGTGGACTTTTTTGATAACACATTATATAAAGCACCAGAGATAACAGCCCCTAAAAGTGCCAGTGTCCCCCATACATTATACCCCAGCTCCACATTCCCTTTCATCAAAACAATAAAAAAGACACCTGCCACCGAAAGCAACACTGCTGCTAATTGCTTGAGCGACGGAATTGTCTTAAAAAATGGTATC
>JANKMV010000510.1 GCA_024650095.1 Bacillota bacterium
TGACAAAGTTCAATTTGGCGACGTTACCGCTATTGCTAACCGGACTCTTACTATTAATAAGGAAGAGTTGATTTCTTTATTAAAAGAAGACTCCGCGTTCACAAAAGTGGACATAGAGCTGGCCGCACCGGGGGATAGCTGCAGGATTGTTCAGGTTGCTGATGTGATTCAACCTCGTGTAAAAATAGCAGGCAGCGGTCAGGTGTTTCCTGGTGTCCTCAGCCCGATGGAGCAGGTAGGTAGTGGCAAAACAATCTCGCTACGTGGTGTTACTGTACTTGAAAGCTGGCAGTATCCTGAGAAAGTTCACTCAATACTTGACATGACAGGGCCGGTAGCATCCTTATCGCCGCTCAGTCGTTTTCACCAAGTCGTGTTAATGGCACAGCCACGTCATGATATTAGTGTGCTTGAATATGCTAGATCCTTGAAAAAGGCAAGTTTAAAAGTAGCGAAGTTTTTAGCCGAAGCAGCAATAAATGTAAAGCCAGATGATATTAAGGTTTATGATCTAAATGAACAGGACGCTAAAGGCTTACCTAAAGTAGCATATGTTTGCCAGTTTTATTCGATAAAAGAAGTAGCGGAACCATTGGTATACGGAAATAATGCTAAAAATATGCTACCAACTATTATGCATCCCAATGAATTTATTGATGGTGCTGTTATCAATAATGAGTATGAATATATGCGCATAACTGAAGTGACATATTCATTCCAAAATCATCCTGTTATCAACGAACTTTACAGCAGGCATGGTAAAGATCTAAACTTTGTTGGTGTAATTCTTAAGGATTCCCCGATGGCTATCGATGATAAAAGAAGGTCTGCGTTAATGACAGCAAAATTAGCGCATTCGTTTTTAGATGTGGATGGCATTGTTATTACCAAGGAAGGTGGTGGGCACCCGCAGTTGGATATGTCTCTCACTGCAGATGCTTGTGCAACTTATGGTATAGAAACTGTAATTATGATGATTGAATTTTTATCAAAGGACTCTAAAAGTCACGATGTAACCCTGTTTAATTCCAAGGCAGCTAACGCTGTCATTAGCTGTGGCAGAACAGATTTTATAGATATCCCAAAACTTGATAAAGTAATAGGAATGAGACTAACGGACGACCCTAATAGTCCCGTGTATTCTGTCTTTTATAATGGTGGTACAATAAGCTGCCAGAGCAGCAGAGGTCTCTTGAGTCAGTTTGGAGAAAATAATCTGACGGCTGTTGTATATTAGCTTTTGTGTTTTACTTTTATGTAAGAAGGGGAGGTGCAAAGGATGCTTGATGTTTCTAAAGAAAACTTTGAAAATGAAGTGCTACAGGCCGAAGGCGTAATCGTTGTAGACTTTTGGGGGCCTAAATGTGCGCCTTGTAAGGCTTTGATGCCGGCAATGGAGGAACTTGCAAATAAGTATGGCGATAGGATCAAGTTCTGCAAACTTAACACCACAGAAAATATGAGGCTTGCCATCGCTCAGAAGGTATCAGGACTTCCTACGGTTATTGTTTATAAAGACGGAAAACAAATTGCGCAACTAACGAC
>JANKMV010000511.1 GCA_024650095.1 Bacillota bacterium
CCCTGGACCCGTACTGTTATATAGCTGTAGCCCTACTTTAAAGGCACCCACATAATCTTGCAGAGCTTCTGTTAATGATAACGCTTTCGCCTCTGTATCCACATCTAGCGCTACTATTATTTTGTCTCGCATGCGCACTCTCCCCCTGTATTATCTGTCCCTCTGTTTTTTGCCAAACCTATTATTTCCTGTACGGAAGCAAAATTATGTCGTTGCAGATACGCGGCTATGCCATCAATGACATCCGGACAGACCGTGGGATTGCTGAAATTGGCTGCGCCAATACCTACCGCGGTGGCACCGGCTAGGATAAATTCTAAAGCATCCTCTGCACAGCTAATACCACCCATGCCAATCACTGGAATACTCACTGCATCCGATACCTGCCAAACCAAACGTAGGGCCACCGGTTTAATGGCAGGCCCGGAGAGACCACCTGTTAGGTTGGCTAGCACAGGTCGCCTCGTTTCAGCATCAATGGCCATCCCCACCAACGTATTAATCAAAGATAACGCATCGGCTCCTGCGCTTTCTGCCGCCAGCGCCACCGGCACAATATCAGTAACGTTGGGAGAGAGTTTCACTATTACTGTTTTTTTAGTGACAGCGCGTATTGCTGTAATTAGTCGCGTCACCACCATGGGGTCCGTACCGAATGCCATGCCCCCCGCCTTTACATTGGGGCAGGAAATATTCACTTCATACGCTGCCGCGGCAGGCTCATCTTCTAGAACTTCGATCACACGCAGGTATTGCTCCGTACTATGGCCTGCTATATTGACAATGACAGGTGTGTTGTATGAACTCAACCGTTGAATTTTCTCTCTGGCCGCCACTACACCGGGATTTTGCAAACCAATGGCATTAAGCATACCCGCGGCTGTTTCCGCAATCCTTATGGGGGCATTTCCCAAGCAGGGCTCTGCCGTAGTCCCTTTAACCACGATGGCGCCTAGCCGAGTTAAATCGTAAAAGGGTGCATATTCTTCACCATAACCAAAACAACCGGAAGCCGGCATGACAGGGTTTTTTAGCATTAATCCACCAATGGAAACGGACAGATTCGCTGTCATTGAGGAAACACCTCCTCTGCTGCAAATACAGGCCCATCCACACAAACGCGGGCATACTCGCCGCTGCTAATGGGAACTACACAACCCAAGCAGGCACCGACTCCACATGCCATATGTGCTTCGAGCGAAACAAAGCAACGACAGTGGTGTTCTTGGGCTAATTGCGCCACAGCACGTAGCATGGGCTCAGGTCCACAAGCATATAGAGCAGGCTTTTTCCCTAGCATTTCCTCACTGATCAGTTCAGTCACTCGCCCATGCTGACCCTGTGATCCATCATCTGTTGCTTCACCATAC
The DNA here is from genome assembly GCA_024650095.1 of Bacillota bacterium. Taxonomy (GTDB): domain Bacteria; phylum Bacillota; class Dethiobacteria; order Dethiobacterales; family Dethiobacteraceae; genus JANKMV01. The sequence continues at coordinate 1,371 of JANKMV010000511.1, forward strand.
ACGCTTGCTAAACCACAATATTGATCACGCAACACCAGCTCGCTAGCACTTCTAGCGCCATAAAAAAAAGAGACGGACTTCCCCGCTGCTCGTAATGTTCGTAGTAAGTACAATAGCGGTGCGGCTCCCATACCGCCAGCCACAACGATTGCATCAGACTGCTCACCC
>JANKMV010000512.1 GCA_024650095.1 Bacillota bacterium
TCCCCCTTTTCATATGTTACAGAAATAACAAGAACCCTCATTCATATCTTATCTAATGGAGTCAGAACCATGTCAAGCCTAATTATCTAGCTAAAAATAAGAAAAACCGTACAAACCTCGAGTCTACTCCCAGTTTCCCCATATCATTACTACCGCCAACCTCCTTAAAGCTACATGGTTCTTTTGACAGCAGCCTCCTCACCAAGAGCATGGAAGTATTCCACCTGAATGAGTAGCAGGTATTCCTGTATAAGGTGAAAATAATCATAGCGGCTCTTGACCTGATATGCCCACAAGCTGGGAGTGAATTACTGAATCTTTATTTAAAATATGTGCTTTAATGGCATCTGGCGGTGAGCTTACGGGGTGGGCACTGAAAGAAATGGGCGTTGGATTTGAAGATGCAACGGAGATAGCAATAAAGCAATTGCAGTATTAAATGGCGCAGATTTCACAGCCTGATTTTGATTTAAAGAAAGAGGTTTTACTGCACTTTGATATTTTACTAGCAGGCATCAGACGCGTGCCGTTATAAATGCCGGCAATGATGGATGGCTGCTCTGTTTATAATCGTAGAGGCTGGTTTTATGGGACACAAACGCAGCCCACCTCCTTCGATGAGGTGATAGGCTGCTGATACAGTACGTTAACATCTATAATTGCTTTTTAGTTATGGTAAAGTCTTGTAGCTCCAAGGTCTCTTGTTTGATTTGTATTAGAACGTACTTTTCTACTTCCTTGCATTTATGTGCCGCTCCCGTGATTTTCAATCCGGTTCTTTCCTTTTTCCTTGGCCTTATACATGGCCTTATCCGCGGCTAAAATCAAATCATTCGGCGATAAGTCGAAATTGGGAACCATGGTGGCGACGCCAATGCTGACCGTAATCCCCAAAGATTCCACCCCGGATCGAAGGGCTTCCGCGATGGCTGTCGCCCCCTGGTGATCCGTCTCCGACAGTAGCACCACAAATTCTTCGCCACCGTAGCGTGCTACTACATCGACGCTGCGTTTCACAAGTTCATGCAGTATCAACGCTACCTGTTGCAAGCACCGATCGCCAGCCTGATGGCCGTGCTCATCGTTAAAATCTTTAAAATCGTCTACATCCAGAAACAATAGTGATAACCGGTGTTTAAACCGGTAGGCCCGGTGCCATTCAAAGGTCATTACTTCGTCAAAATGCCGGCGGTTCCAGACATTGGTCAGACCATCCTTCTGTGACATCATTTCCAGCTTCCGGTTCGTTTTTTCCAGTGCCTGCTTCTGTTCCTCAATTTTTTGATGGGAGACTAGTAAATCTTCCGTCCGTTTTTCCACAATGGATTCCAGGTTCTCGTTTAAATCCATCAACTCCAACGTCATTTCTTCATTTTTGTTAAAGGTGTTGGCATACTTCCCCGCGAGTACAAAAGAATGGGACAGGGTAAACACCAGGAGCCCGAAAGAGGATAGGTTCCCTGTCCGGATGATCTGGCTCAAAAACTGGTAATCACTCATTAGGATACTGTGAAACATCAAATCATGGAATACAGTG
>JANKMV010000513.1 GCA_024650095.1 Bacillota bacterium
TTGATAATAATACTCTTTTCATCGGCACTGATAGTAGGAACATAAATGGCATACTCAGGCTCGAAGCAACCTTCACTCAAAGCAAAGGCTGCTTCCATATGGTCTTCCTTGTAGTTGTACAGGAAGATGCCGTCTGCTATCTGAAATCCAATCTGTTCGTTAGTCTCATAAAATAGAAAGGCGAACTCTGAACGGTAGATTGCAAGATGATACGCAGGCTGTACGAGTATCGACTCCGCTTCAACTTCTCGGTCGTCATAGACAGTACATGATACAAAGGAGGTTGCAACAAAGACGAGAAGAATCAATGTAAAGACAAGTTCAAAACCCCTGTTCTTCTTATGTGACTCCAACGTTTGGCTAAACCCACATTTCATGAATGAACACTTCCTCTCGAAGATTGCCCATGTAATGAAAAAACCACTATTAGTTTCATTGATAAAAATGGCATACCTTTTTGAGAAGGCGATTAATGTTCCTGCCGCTGCAATTACAAACCCAACGACGAAAATCCGATTAAGTACATCAGAAATTGTTTATCAAAATTCAATTATTAGCCTAATGGGAACTAGTCTGTCTGAATGTCTAATACGCAGTAAGACAAAATATTGTGAACGGTGGGGCTGCCTAATTGGTCTTTGATATCACAGAACACGTTGATTACTCTCCTTTATCACATAACGCATTTATCAATACTGTGTTGTCGATGATCTTAAGCACCGCTAGGGCAGAATCTGCTACAGACATTGATGAAACATCTATTACTTTTGCTCCGAGATGGTAGTATGACGTCATGGAGTCAGGTGCGGCAACTTGTTCTTCCCTTCGATTATCTGATTTTAGTCGTTTGACATGAGCATCCGTACTACAAACAAGGGCGATTTTATAAAGTTCAAAATCTAAGTCTTTAAGTGGTTCCGTAATCAGATCAAACATTGTTGCAGAGTTGATCACCCAGCTGAATAAAACAGTATTAATATCATCATTTTCGAGATATCCACGTAGAATGCGGGAAAATGTACCTTCAACATACTGCTTTTGCACTGATGTCTTTGGAACCCATGGATTGATCATCCAGCACCAGTCTGAATCTAACCATGCACATCCCTGAATCATTTTTGTCAGCGTGCAGCAGGTCGTTGTTTTTCCCACACCTGGTGCCCCTGTTATCAATACTAATTTCTTCATTCATTAAATCTCCGTTCTAGTCCATTTATATGGGAACAATATTTACTGCTTCGATCTATCCAGCGGTACGTCGCCGTTGTAAAATACGTAGTTTATGAAATGTGTAGGTCCCATCGATATATCATTTTTCCTTATAGGAGACTCATTGCGGCTCGTGCATGCATTAAAGCTTTCTTAATAAGGAACTCGAAGCTCCTACCTTTCTTCGCTTTACTCCTCACCCCAGCGGTATTTTTTATTATGGCGTAGTATGTCTATTTTGCAATGTAGGCAAAGACCTTTATGACAACATATTGTATGGCCGCACTCTGGGCAGTTCCATTTTTCCTCTTCCTG
>JANKMV010000514.1 GCA_024650095.1 Bacillota bacterium
GATCCCTTGCTCATCATATAAGTGGAAGGGGGTGGGGTACTTTTTTATGATCTCCTGTAGCTGTGGTAAATTAACAAAAGTCTCTTTCATTCTAGGTACTTCCTTTCATTAGTTTGATTAACTGAATCTCGTTTTTTAGAGAATCCTTTAATAAGTCTACCAAATTCTTTTTTGCCGAATACAAGCAGGTCGGATTATCGCCATACAAATCCCCAGTCAAGACATGGGATGAATCTGCAATGAGTCGTATGGGAACTTGAGTTTTTTTCATGGTATAAATCGTAGCTTTAGCGAGTGCCATTTCTGCATCCGTTATTAGCACAATCTTCAATCCTCGCTCAATCCCCGCCGTTAACTCCATTGTCACGTTTAACAATACGCTCTTTGCCGCGGACAGATAGACCCTTTCGTGAGCGGACACAATCATATTGCGCATTTTATCTACGATATGAGCTTGTCCTTTAATGGTGATATAGCCTTGGGGCCCATCGTTTTTTTGTGGCACTTCTTCGAGCAATAACAGTTTTGTTTTTTGCAGTTGTCGAATTCTATTTTCACAGAACTCAGCAATGGGGACAGGTGCATATAGGGTTGCTACATCTTCCACTGTAAAGGCTGCTCCTTTTTCAACGAGTGTGGCAAGGGAGGTGTAAGCATTTGAACGGGAAATGCCAGTTCTCTTTGCCACCTCGTATCCGCTCTGTTGCTCTTGGGCTAAGAGTGTTAGGTAGATGACGGCTTCCTGCCTAGTTATGTTAAATTGCATTAGATGCTCAACAGAATCCATGCACTCACTCCCACCATTATATAGTGTTCCTAATTAGGAATACTATATAACAAAGACGGTATTTTGTCCAGATATTTCTCATTTAGCTATAAAACTACCAAGTGCTACGCTTAATTTTTTGCGATTCGACACGAGCGTCTGACAAATTCTTTTGCCCAAATGGTTTATAATGGTGCATAGACGGCTGTGAGAGGGCATATATTTTAACAGTTTGTCCAGAGAGTGTAAGGGGCGGGTGAGTGTATGTACGTAGAGGACCTCCTTGCCCTCAATTTCATGATGAATGCTTCCTTGTTGTATCTAACGGCTCGGCTAGTGGGGCGGGAGGTCACACGGAAGCGGGTGTTGGCCGGTGGATTTGTCGCGGCTCTCTATAGCCTTGCCATTTTCTTGCCGGCTTCTGTGATTGTTTTCTCCTGGGTAGGAAAGATTATAGCATCTGTCGTGGTTGTATTATTCACGTTTAGGCCACAGCACGTAGTGGAGTTGCTACGGTTGTGTGGTGCTTTTTTTCTCACCTCTTTTTTTTTAGCGGGCACTATATTTGCGCTGTACTTCTTTGGTAGCGCACCGGCAATGGTTAAAGGCGGTGTTTTTTATATTGAGCCGCCGCGTCCAGGGATGCTGTTTATCGGTGTATTGCTAGCTTTTATGTTGTTGATGGGGGTTTGGCATTTTAGTGCTAGGCAGCGTCGGCGCAGAGAATTTCGTTTTCGTTTAG
>JANKMV010000515.1 GCA_024650095.1 Bacillota bacterium
TTCGCTTGTAATTGCTTAATGTCTGTCACATAGGCAGCAAGTTCTTCAGGTCGCATGTTAACTGAGTCCGTAGGCGTAAAGCCCAATAGTTCCAAAGGAAAGTGGTCGGCAAAACCAATCTCTGCCAAGCCTTTCGCTTCGGCTACGGCAACGTACTCTGCAAGGGTTCCCGTAGCATGACCGCAGCGTGAGGTATGGAGGTGATAATCGAGTTTCACTAGACATCCTCCTGACTTGTCACAACGACGGGCTGATGACGACGTGCTAATTCAGCCATAACTTCTGAAACAGCAATATCCTTTTGCGCCAATAGTACCAGCAGGTGAAAAAAGAGATCACCGCTTTCATAAATGAGCTCGTTTCGATCCTCATTCTTGGCAGCAATAATAACTTCGCCCGCTTCCTCTCCCACTTTTTTAAGAATGCGATCGAGGCCACCCGCAAATAATTTGGCCACGTACGAGTTCTGTGGCATATTTACTTTTCGTTCAGCAATGATGCGCTCTAATTCGGACAGAAATTGGCTTTTCTCCACGGCTTCAACCTCCGAGAGCGTGCGATAAAAACAAGTGACTGCCCCTGTATGACAGGCTCCTCCCGTTTGCTCAACTTGGAGGAGCAATGCGTCACCATCACAATCATAATCAATGCGCTTCACCGTTTGAATATGGCCAGAGGTAGCGCCTTTATGCCACAGCTCTCCGCGACTGCGACTATAAAACCAGGTCTGTCCAGTTGTTATCGTTTGCGTAAGAGATTCTTCATTCATATACGCTAACATTAAAACGCGACCGCTGTGGGCATCCTGCACCACGGCAGGGATTAAGCCCGTGTCATCAAATTTCAATTCTGTCTTCACGTATAGCCACTCCCCGCTCTGCTAAATATTTTTTTACGTCTGCAATACTAATCTCTTTATAATGAAAAACGGAAGCGGCCAAGGCAGCATCCGCCTTGCCCTCAGTGAGGACAGAATGAAAGTGTTCCCTAGTCCCCGCACCTCCTGAGGCAATGATGGGAATGGGAACACATGCGGCTACTGCGGCTGTTAACGAGAGGTCATAACCGTCCTTCGCACCATCACAATCCATGCTCGTCAAGAGGATTTCTCCTGCCCCGCGCCGCTCGCCTTCCATAACCCAATCCAACGCGGCCATTCCGGTAGCGGTGCGCCCTCCGTGCGTATAAACTTCCCACGTTGCCATGGTCTCACTCCATTTAGCATCCACGGCCAAAACCATGCACTGCGAACCAAAACGCTCTGCACCTGCAGTCAATAGTTCAGGTTTTTGTACAGCGGCCGTATTTAGGGACACTTTGTCAGCCCCAGCACCGAGAATCTGACGGATATGATCCAACTCACTAATACCGCCACCCACAATAAAGGGAATGAAAACTTGTTCGGCCGTGCGGCGCACCACATCAAGCATTGTGCCTCGTCCCTCATGGGATGCGGCGTTTTTCTACAGGTGTCGCTGCTCGGCGGAGATAATTCTTACCTG
>JANKMV010000516.1 GCA_024650095.1 Bacillota bacterium
CTTTTTATGGATCTACTACTATTATAAGCCGTTGGCCATCATGAGTTGATCCACAGTCACACCGTAAGTGCGTGCAAGAGCGTACATAGTATCCCCCTGTTGCACGGTGTGGAGTAAAACCTCTTGTTTGCTTGGTGGCATCATCTCGTTTACAGTTACCAGTCGGTACCCTTGATCACGTAAGCCGTCGATGATCCGTGGCAAAGATTCAATTGTTTTATAACCCCCTATATGCATAAGGATAATTCCGTTATTCGTAGCGCGTGTAAGGACGCGCTCGACCAAATAATCCGCGGTAACTTTTTGTCCACGAATTTCTTCGGCCCAGTCATGGGTATCCACTGTCCACATGATCGTATAGGGATAGCCTTCTTCTGCTAATAGGGTTAGCAGGCGATCATTGTACTCACCATATGGTGGTCGAAAAAGATACGGCTCGCTGGCAGTAATTTCTTTAATAATGCGTGTTGACTCACGCAACTCATTTCTAATCTCAAGATCTGTCATCTCCACTAGATGACCGTGTGTCAATGAATGATTTTCTATGATATGGCCTCTAATTTTGATTTCTTGTGCTAAATCCGGATAGGACTTTACCCATAGTGCACGCGTAAAAAAGGTGGATTTTACCTGATAGCTGTCTAGCAGGTCGAGTAGTTGGTAGGTTTGATCATAAAGCCAGCCAGCATCAAAGGTTAGCGCAATCTGTTTCTGGTCACCTGTGAGAATGCCTTCTTTGACAACCTGAGACGTATCACTGCGAACTTCACCTGCGATGGGGATAATCAGCTGCTGCCCTACATAAATAATGGGGTCATCCTTCTCTTCAGCGGTTGGTGGTGTAGGAAGAGGAGAATTAGGAGCGGGATCTGGTTGCTGTTTTGGTTGTGGTTCCGCTTCGGGCTCAGGTGAAGGTGGGGGAACGTCCTTTGGTGGTTCTGGTTGCGTTCCATCGACGGGTTGATTCTCTCCAAACCAGTGATGCCACTGGGTAAGGATTTTCCCCTGATTATTCGGCATAGCAAAAAAACCTGTCATTAGTAGGAGAGTGAGAGCGATGGAAATGATGATCCGTCTATTCTTCTGGGTGTTGGTGGTTTCCTCTTGCATCATTCTGACCCCCTGTTGAAATGTATGACTCTCCATTTGGATAGTGCTGCATAGATAAAGGAGTAACTTATTTTAATTATAAAAGATATAGAATAAGAATTCCTTATCTTTCGATTGATTTTTCTTATGATAATTTTAACTCTTGTTAACATCTCACCTCGTATTTTGCGTTGAAGCAAACGTAACTGAAAGCGAAAACAAAAAGACTGCCCCTCAGAGCAGTCTTTTGTATTTATTTATTTGTTTAGTTGAGGAAATGGTTATTTAATTAAACCTTTCTCTCTCAGGAAGTTTTGAGCCACCGCTTCGGGTTCTTGCTCGTCAACGGCTACCAATTTGTTAAGTTGCTGCATTTGCTCTGTATTAATTAAATCCGCAATTCCCAT
>JANKMV010000517.1 GCA_024650095.1 Bacillota bacterium
AGTAGTAGATCCATAAAAAGAAAAGGGCAACACAAGCATCAAACTTACGACAGAGAGATAGTTGGGGCAGAACAATACCCCGTGTTCCCTACAGTAGCCTGTGCCCCCACATGGGGGCACAGGGGCCCTATCCCTAAAATGCAAATACGACAGTATAAGCACGCTCCTCTAAAGCTGCCAGTGGTGTAACCATACGCTGTTTGCGGAGCACAATGGCACACAGAGGTGAGGGTGAGCCAACGTAGGCAGTCTCTTCATAGAGGAAGCCGCTCGATTACTACCAAGTGGTATGAGTCGAGCGGCTACTTGTTTTAGTAGTACTTTTTTAAAATAGCATTTAGTTCTAGCGCTTGCCCATAATCGCCCTGAATCTTAATTTGCCCTTTCATAATGGCGAGTTTAGGATTAAGCTCCCCTGCGACCATCGTAAGAAAATCCGTATCTGCTAACAGAAAGATACAAGTAGGCATAAACGGTGTTCCCTTTACCCACTCCAGTTCTTGATTCTCTATTTTTAGTTGGTACGTTACTGCCTGATGACCACTAATTCTCAGTTCATAAATCGCACTCATATCGGCCAATTCTGGAGGAATTTCTTCCAAGTTGTTAATCAAATCATCAATAACATGCTCGACCGTCATCACAACCCCCCTTTCACTTTCCGTACCATTTTATACATTTTAATCCCTAACGTGACTACTAACAAAAACGAGAGTACCCAGTGGGCACTCTCGTTAGGTCTACGATGTTGAATTAGTAGTATCGACACACGCATCTGCTTCGTCTGTGTTTGGATAATCTTCGAATTTTTCGGATAGAATTTTTGTTTCACGCCTTAACCATAATACCGTTACTCCAGTGGAGAGTAGATCAGACAAGGGAAATGCATAGAAAATACCGATCAGGCCCATGGAGCGAGGCAGAATTAAAATTAAAGGAATTAAGAAGAGAATTTGTCGAGACATGGATAGGAAAAGCGCAGGGACGGCTCTGCCAATGGCTTGAAATAAACTGGAACCCACCATTTGAATACCGATCAGGGGAATAAACATGACCATCACACGAATAATGGGAACAGCTTCGGATATGAGTTCCGGATCATTGTTAAAAATAGTGACAAATGTTCGGGTGAAAAGCATGAGTCCCGTAAAGCCAAACAACGCAATTCCTGTGGCCACTAAAATACCGAGCTTTAAACTGGCTTTAACTCGACCAATATTTCTCGCACCGTAATTATATCCGAGAATAGGCTGCAATCCCTGCAGAATTCCCATTACAGGCATCATCGTAAACATAATCAAGCGATTTGCCACACCTAATACTGCAATATGGATATCTGCACCATAAAAAGCGATGGAATGATTGACAACAATGGAGAAAAGACTTCCCGCCACTGTTCGCACAAAAGAAGAAGCCCAAGGCCCGCTTCCTTACCCTCCGAGAGAACATCTCGAGGTCCCCGCACC
>JANKMV010000518.1 GCA_024650095.1 Bacillota bacterium
CCTACCCCAAACGCTGCGAAAAACAATAGCAGACATATGGAGATTTTCCGATACGTCTGCTGAAGAGTCACTTGTCGCCATGTTGCTCACAAACATAACAGCACAAGCGATGCTAGACCAGAATAGTCCGCTACTGACAATGGCCTAATTACATCGCCTCGCTTGAAATCAATTCACCAATGTATTGCATACTTTCTCTATACTCATCCTTCTCTGGCTGCAATCGTAGCGCTCTACTATACCAGTGCCACGATAAACCCAGTTCCCCTACCTTATAGCAAACATAACCAAGAGCCGCAGCACAAGCCGCCCGTTTCGGATCTAATCGCCACGCTTGCTCCAGATAGGGGAGCGCACTCGCAACTTGTCCTTCATGACAGTGGGCAACACCTAAGTTCAAAAAAAGCGGGGCATAATCAGTGGAGTTTCGCACAGCTTGTTCATATGCCCATATCGCGGCCTCATATTCATCCACTTTAAGCCAACAATTGCCTAGGTTAAAGAAAGCAGGCCAGCAGTCTGGGTCACAAACCACCGCAGAAAGCAAATAAAATGTTGCTTCACGAAACGCACCACGTCGCATACACAGCGCACCATCTTGATTATAGTTGGCTGCAGCACTCCTTTTATTTTGTGTTGGTATATTACGCATAAAAAAACCTCCGGTAAATTTTTCCTTACAGGAAAGTATAATCACAGGGCGGTCTATTTATGCATAACAAGAAAAATTATTGCCGCTAGCAACGCATTTACTTACCATAACTATCCCTCATCCACCGAATATCTAGCATCTTTACTAAACCTAGACTAGCGACCATGGGTAAAAGCGCATGTATTCTATTTTATCACCGGGTGCTTTTCATCTACCCCAGCGTAAGCCAACAAATTGGGATGTATAGAACAAGCTCACAGTCATAAACTACGTAAAAAGGAGCGATTACATGCCCAACATCGGTTGGAATCCATTCGCTGAATTTGCGCGTATGCGCGAAGAAATGCGACATCTATTTCCTGACAACTCTCTCCAGCCCATGCAACATCAACCTTATCACGCCATGCTAGGACCCGCGGTTGATGTACATGAAACAAATAACGAAGTGATTGTGAGCGCAGACATTCCTGGCGTTGATCCTACGGAACTGAATGTCACAGTGGACGATATGCAGATAACCATTAGTGGGGAGATAGAGCGTGGCGCAGATCGTACGGAAGAAGGGTATCGCATCATGGAACGCCGCATGGGTCGTTTCTCACGCACCATACCCTTACCCGTAGAAGTTAAACCGGATGAAACCTGGGCCGACTATACGCGAGGCGTTTTAGAAATACGTATGAATAAGGCAACCAACGGTCGTACCCGCTCCAAACGGATTCAAATTCAAGATAAACACTAGCTCCCCCATTGCTCTATTTTGCCCGCAAAGGCCAATAGAGGGCGCATTGGGTGAACAC
>JANKMV010000519.1 GCA_024650095.1 Bacillota bacterium
TATGCGCCACTTGTTTAAATCTTTATTTGATGCACGCATTTTTTATATAATACTACTTGTGATAAATTTTGTCGGTATCATTTGGGGGTTTTGGTGGTATCGGCCACAGTTTACGCAAACGCCACTATACCTCTGGCTCTTTTTACCCAATTCGCCCCTGGCCGTACTCTACTTTTTTATTGTCTTGCTACTGCTCCGAAAGGGTATGCGCGCACCTCTATGGGAGGGACTTGCTTATTTTGGCTTACTTAAGCACGGATTCTGGACAGTGGTCATTATTTCCATTTACTATCTTGGTGGTAGCCGCCAATTCGAAAATATTCTCCTCTGGGGGGGTCACCTAGGCATGGCGCTACAAGCTGTGATCTTCTGGATCTACTTTGGACTTCCCCTCCGCTGTTCTCAAGCGATAACCATTGCTGGATGGTATTTTTTCAACGACTATCTAGATTATGGGGTGGGGATCTATCCCCGTGTAGACACTACGTACGTAAGCGTTGCTACCATCCGTGGCTTGTCTATTAGCTTTAGTATCATCATCAGCATCATAATGTTAATCAGTGTCTGGAAAAGGCAAAAGAAACGTGTACCTAGCGACGATCACTATTAATTATTCGCCAAATGGTAGACACAGTTTCCTTAATATCAGTGGCACCCACAAGAGTTGAAACCATAGCCGCACAAGCGACTCCACACTGGTGCACATCCATAATATTTTTTTCATTAATGCCGCCAATGGCAACCACCGGAATGTTATACATTTGCACCATCTGGGCGAGGTTGGCTAAGCCGACCGCGTCACCTGCGTCCAGCTTGGTTCCCGTGGGAAACACCGGCCCCACGCCAAGGTAGTTGGCTCCCTGGGCAACGGCAATTGCCGCTTCGTTAGGTGTGCCCGCAGAAACACCAATCACCATGTCTGGACCCACTATTGCCCGCACCACATCTGCAGGCAGATCGTCTTGGCCCACATGTACACCGCCAGCCTTTATCGCCATGGCAATGTCCACATCATCATTGACAATAAATAGCGCTCCTGCAGCATCACACAGCGAACGTAGGGTGAGACACTGTTGATATTTTTCTCGCTTTGTTTTATCTTTTTCTCTGTATTGGATGATTTTTACGCCCGCGTCTAAAAGCTGCTGGACAACTTCAATATTAGTGCGTCCAGCAGATATTGATTCACACGTAATACCATAAATACCCGTTTGCAACACTTGATACACATCCACCACTTCGCCCTCCCTTATTCATCAAACACGATTTTTTACTGCATGTGTCTTACAATCTTGCGGGCTAGCGTTGATGAGATCACCACTTTAAGTAGATCTCCTGGTACATAGGGCAGCATGGCAAGAAGTGCCTTTAGCGGCGTAATATGGAGAACTTGTGACATTTGCAGTATTCCCGGCACGTAAACGGCCAAGACACCGCCCAT
>JANKMV010000051.1 GCA_024650095.1 Bacillota bacterium
GTATCCCAAGTAGTGTGCCGGCTTCTTTCAGTCTTTTTGTTATGTCAACATCTTCCACCGATGGATCGCAGCAATGTGAGGGGTGGTTGTGGAAAATTATTACAGATGCACACTTGATCCGAATAGCCGCCGAAAATACTTCGCGTGGATGAATTAGTGATGTATTCAATGTTCCTTTTGATATGACTGTGTGCATTAATACTTTGTTCTTCGTGTTCAAATACAGGGCTACAAGCTGCTCTTCTTCATTAAGCGCCATGTACTTAAAGTGTTCATAAACATCTGCAGGTGATTTAATAATAATATTTTCATTGTCTGGCTGGAGCAGCGCTCTGCTAAGGGCGAAAATATCTTTCAACTTCTTAGCTTTTTGTGCTCCAATGCCAGGAATCTGCAAAAGTTCGAGCTCTGTTAATGAGCTTAGCTGGCAAAGGGACGTAAAGTTTTCAGTCACATAATCGATTCCAGGCTCATGTAAAAATGGTCTTAATAAATCCCTCATACTGTCACCTCCTGAAAATTAAAAAAGGCACAGCTCCATTGTGGTTGCTGTGCCTTCTTTTGTTACTTGTACCTTAAATGTTGGAAAGATCAAAGCCGCTCTCATAACTGTTCTTCATCAAGAAATAGATACTGGCCTTGGCGAAGAAGATTAATGCCATAAAACCAAATTCTGATAGATACGGTTTGTTTCGGATGATGGATTCTTTGTTGCGTACAGCCACTTTTGCGTTTTCGGCAATCGAGCTGACCACACCTTGCAGTTCGGAAAGTAGTTCATTGCTGCCACTATAATACTGGCGACTCGTGCGTTGCTGGCTGGGGTTCCACTCAGAGCGGATGTCTTCACCAAAGTGAAGGGCAATAGTCTCAGGATCAGGCATTTCACCATATTCTTCCAAATACATTCGTTCGAACTCATTACGGGTCAATTAAAAAACCTCCTTAGAATTAAATAAAGCATGAACCCGTATGGGTTCATGCTCCGGCGTGTAGCTGTCTGCGGTCATTGTAGGCCACTTTAACTTTTTTAATGTCCTTTGCCAATTCGGTCATTGTTTCGTTATTGGCTTCCTTCAGGGCAGCTTGGGCAAGCGTGACGATAAGTAATGCTGTGCCGACTTTTAATACGTTTGTTCCTGTTCTTGTGATTACGTCTGTGATCATTTGTGTTCCTCCTTTCGATTTATTTTATTTCTTATACCATAAAAATGGAGGATAAATGTTGGTAAAAATTTGCCTATCACAATTTTGAGGGGTAAAATAAATAATGACACTAAACTATATGGAGGGCGTATGGATAAGGCGATATTAAAATTTTTTGCTGTTCAGATGTACGAGCCATTTATTGAAGAAATAACAAAGATCCGAGATAATGAAGAAATTCAACGTATTTTAACTTTACTTTCCCAGCATTCAATATTACCAATTATTTTGCCTGCAAATTTTGAAATGATATTTCATAGAAATATTGTTGTACAAGGCAAGGACATCTGAAAAGCTAAAGAATTCTGTGGTTCTTAGCTACGTATGGGTAAACTGGGACAGAATTAGAAGCGGAATGTCCAGTGCATTAAGAAATGAAATATATAAAAATAGAGAAGAAAAGCAAAGGGTTACAGATAAAGAACAGTTTTTGCGGGATGAAAAACTAAAATCTATAACAAGAATCCCAAAAGAACAAATTATTGAGGTACAGGTCGATTTTATTATATACCTTTTGAAAAAGAGCTTCCCATTAATAGAAAAATATTTTAGTCTTGACGAATATGGCTTACCATCATTAAGGTTTATAGAATTATTTCTAAACAGAATTTTAGGAGAGCAGCTTATAATAAAAGGGCATAAGGTAGATTGGTCCTCTGCTACGTTTAAGATAGGAAAGGATGTATACACAGTAAACCTGGGGCCCCAATTTAATAGGGTTCATGATAAATATGCACTACTAAAAGATTATGAAATCCATTATTTGCGCCAGAAACTAAAAGAATTAAATCCCAATATAAACTTAGCTGATGAGATGCAGAAAGACGGTTATGATAAGCATATGTATATGCTCGAGAAAATTATAAAGCTACAGGATCCTGTCTTTTATGTTAGTTTCGATACTAACATTAAAAAAACAAATATACGAAAGAGTGACGATTTTTTAAAAAGGATCTCAATACCGGTAGACTAATACAAGGTTTATCTGATAAACCAGCATATGATTATTGGGGTATGGATAGCATGATACTTTACCATATCAGGCTTAAGATGAGAGATAGAATGAATTGCATAGCAAGGTGAGGTTCTGAGGAGGAAGATAAAAATGTTAAAAATACTAGGAATTATAATAATATCGATCTTGTTTATAGCAGTTATTATTTTTTTTTTGCACTTATGATTAATCATAATAATCAATTAAAAGAAGAGGCTAAAGAATACCCGCCACCAGGCAGAATTGTTGAATTAAATGATAAAAAGCTACATGTATACACAGAAGGTGAAGGAGATATTACACTTGTTTTTATGGCTGGGCACGGCACCAGTAATCCGACATTGGATTTTAAGCCCTTATGGATGAGGATGATAGATGAATACAGGATTGCAGTAGTAGAGAAATCAGGTTATGGCTGGAGTGACACATCGTATAGTCCAAGAGATATTGATACTATGCTTGAGGAAACCAGGAAGGTACTGGAGCTTTCGGGGGAGAAGGCTCCATATGTACTCTTTCCGCATTCAATGTCGGGGTTAGAGGCACTATATTGGGCTAAAAAATATCCTGATGAAGTAAAAGCAATTATTGGCTTGGATCCATGTACACCTGAAACGATTGACCTAATTCCTGAACCTCAAAAAATACAGCTAAGTTTTATGTATTTTATATCAAGAATAGGTCTACCTAGATTTATGCCGGAATCTGAAGTAGGTGAAAACTTGCCTCTGATGAAATCAAATGAACTATCAGAAGAAGATAAAAATCAATATTTGGCTGCTTTTTACAAAAGTGCTTTCACAAAAGATATGTTAAGAGAAATTCATTATATGAAAGAGAATGCCGACACAGTAGCAAAAAATGAGGTTCCTATCAACACTCCCATGTACTTTTTTATTTCCGATGACCAAGAGGCAAGCGCAAGTCGTTGGAAAGAAGCATTATCGGATTATCTTTCCAAGATTACTATTGGAAAGAATATGCAGCTTGCTACTGGTCATTATGTCCATTATGATAAAGCAGAAATAATTGCTGAAGGGGCTAAAGCCTTTCTTGAAGATATATTGTAAGGTAATACTGAGGGTGAACGTAATTATCACTTTACCTATTAACTCTTTATATCCCCTTCATTGACTGCAAGTCCCCCTCTCTGCTGGGATGGCATGATTCCCTGATAAACCTGCAGTGGAGCAGTTGAGACTAAATGGATAATTAACCCCTGCATTTTTAAAAATGATTGCAGGGGTTTGATTGTTTTAGTTCCCCGCCTTGCTACAGGGAGTCCTTATCTTTCAGCCACTACTCCGTTAAATCTTGACCGCGGGAAATTAGTAGTGTCAAACTAAAGAATAACAATGCCCACAATAACAAGCCTACGACTGCATATCCATTTGCCAGCAGTGCGGAATTCTCAGCGATTGCAGATGTGTTGCTGATCAACCAATTGGAATTTGCAAGACTGTTGGCCATTTGCCGGGGTAGGAATTTTAAGATTTCTATTTTTTCTCCAAGGAGCTGGCAGACTAGGTTCTCCAGCAAGGCGAAGGCCGCTCCGCCGCCAAAGGTTGCTGCCAGTGAACGGGTGGCTACAGCCAAGAAAAGGGTGATGCTGGCATAGGGAAGGAAACTATAGGCAGTTCGCAACACGCCAAGCAAAACTTGAATTAAGTTAATCTCGCTATAGTTGATCGTTCCCTTAAGCATCAAGGTAAAATATGCTGTCACTGGCGAGCTGGCTAGGATGGGTAATGCCGCGATCAGTAGAAATGGCAGGATTAACGCTGTTGTTTTAGCAGTCCACAGGGTTGGGCGTTTTAAGCCCCTGCTTAACCAGAGGCGCATGGTACCAAGACTATAATCCTGGCAAGCCACCGTTGCTGTGAGCAGAACCACAATAAAAATCCCCAGTTGGTCAGCATGCTGCAGGGCGGCAACCAGGGAGAAAGGCCAAGTAATCGCCGCAATATCGCCGGAGATTAGCGTTTCACCTGCTTGTTGGCTAAAGTAAAGCCCAGCGAACATGATCAGGGATATCCCTGTCAGTATGATCAGAGCAACCCAGAATAGACTTCTTTTAAAAACTTTCCGATGCTCATTTACGACAATTCCCCAGAACATCAGCTATCAGCACCTTTCTTTGTGATTTCCATAAATAAACTCTCAAGATCTGTCTGGTCGGTGGATACGCTGCTGGGAATAATACCCCGATCCACAAGAAAAGCTACCACCTCTTCAGCTGAAACCCCGCTGACCGCCACATCATTCCCTTGTACTACTTCTGCTGAACTGACCCCTTCAAGGTCGCGTAGCATGGTTGCAGCTATTTCAGGTGATGGCACCCTTACCAGAGTAGCAGCGGGTCTTTCCAGCAGCTTAGCAACATTACCCTCAGCTACGACGGTCCCATGGTTTAGGACAGCAACCCGATCGCAGATCTGCTCCACTTCATGGAGCATATGACTGCTGAGGAAAACAGTGGTCCCGTCATCTGCAAGGGTTCGCAGCAGGTTTCGCACCTCCCTCATGCCTGCAGGGTCGAGCCCGTTGGTGGGCTCATCCAAAATCAGCAGCTTCGGTCTGTCTAGCAGCGCTCCGCCTAAAGCCAATCTCTGCTTCATTCCCATAGAGTAGCTGCTCACCTTGCGTTGGCCGGCCGGCTCTAAACCTACCTGAGCTAGCACTTCCTTGATGCGGCCTTTGCCGACGATACCGTGAATTCTGGCAAGCATAAGCAGATTTTCCTCTCCAGACAAATAGGGCACAAAGCCATGTTGACCAAGCATCGCCCCCACCTGATTCAAAGGCCCATTTTGCCTTGGGGTTACCGCTTCGCCCATGATTCTCACTTCTCCCCTGGTAGCATGGATCAAACCCAGAATCATACCGATGCTGGTTGTCTTGCCCGATCCGTTGGGTCCCAGGAAACCGTAAATCTGTCCTCTGCCAACCGACAAATTGACATCACTTACTGCAGTTATGTCTTTATAACGCTTGGTAAGCTGTCTGATTTCCAAAACTATTTCAGACATTCTATAACCTCCTTCTATGCTTTTCTTAAAGCATAGGGCATGAACCTTACATCCACATTACAGGGACATAAACATAAATTACTGCCTAAATAACATTACACGAACCCCAGTACATAGAAACTGCCCCCAGACCTTAAGGAGGCAGTGTAACTGGATAGGTTATGTCTATTCAATGACAATGGGGATAGTAAACCAGAAAAGTGCGCCGCCGCCAGGGCTACTGTCCACACCAATTTCGCCGCCATGGCGTTGAATAATTTCTTTGCAGATTGCCAAGCCGAGGCCGCTGCCCCCGCTGGAACTGTTCCTGGCCAAATCTCCCCGGAAAAAGCGTTCAAAAACTCGATTTCTATCTTCAGGGGCCACACCCTGACCGCCATCAGCAACATCCACTCTGAACCAGCCTCGAAGACGGGACACTTTTACACCGATCCACAAACCTTGGCTCCCATAATTGACAGCATTGGTGAGCAGATTATCCAGCACCCGCTCAATTTTCCCGGGCACTAGTTCTGCCCAAAGGGCTTGGTCAGGTATCTCCACATCTACGGTGAACCCCTTCTCTTCCAGACTGGGCAGGAAACTAATGACAGTCTGGCGCACTACTTCCGTCAGGTTCAGCCGCTTAGTCTGCCAAGCCTCGGAGGTACCGGCTTCCAGGGAAATGAGCTCAAACAAGTTATCTATCAATCCTTTTAGCATAAGCCCTTTATCATGGATTACAGAAATTGACTGGGATGGTTTCTCGGCAATGCCGTCTTTAAGTAATTCGGCATGGGCTAACAGGGCTGTTAAGGGTGTGCGCAGGTCATGGGATGCGGCCGCGGCTAGATAGCGTCGAGTTCCATCGGCAATCTCTGCTTCTTCTTTAGCTTGTTGGAGCTTTGCAGCCATAATATTTACATCCCGTTCCAGCTGTCCTATTTCGTCTGTCCTTTTGCTTTCATTAATCCGAGCGCGGAAATCACCCGCAGCCAAACGGGCCATTACGGCAGAGACTCGCCGTACAGGTGCAACAAGATGATGGCCAAAAAACCAGAAGAGAAGCAGGCTTGTGATTAAAGCCAGCAGGGGAACGGAAAAAAAAGCAAAGGGAATCAGTCGCGAGGCTGGGGTTTTTTCCAGGGCAAGCACAGGCTGTTTGAGCTTCAGTACATAGTACCCCCACATCTCTCCATCCCGGGTCAGGGGGTAAGTCAATGCACGCATTCCCACCTGCCCCTCCGAAGGAGGAAGCCAATGTAAAATCTCTGTTGATGTAAGAACTCGACCTGGATTGTCATTGCTGGCGGCCCAAACCGTGCCCTTCATGTCAATGATCTGGACTTGTTCATCCGGGTCCAGTTCCGTGGGCAGGGCAACCGCTTCCAGCGCTTCTTGGTCCCTGCCGTCATTCAACACCTCCTGGACTGCAGTTGCCCGTTCCCTGACCAAGACTTGCGCACGGATCAATTCTCTAATCCCGTAACTGTCATGGTTGTAGACGATTAAGAACAAGACAGAAAAAATCAGCGCCGTCAACAAAATCGCCAATAAGACAGTGCCGATGAAGGTTAGCACCAGCTTCTTCCGGACAGAAAACTTTATAATTTTTTTCAACTGCCTAACCCCTTCCACCGAAGCGATAACCCAGTCCACGTACTGTCTTTAAGAGCTTGGGAGCAGAGGGGTCTTCCTCGATTTTTTCCCTCAGGCGCCTAATGTGTACAGTAACGGTGTTATCATCACCAAAAAAATCTTCTCCCCAAACCTGGCTGAAAATCTGTTCCCTGGTCAATACTCTGCCTCTATTTAAAGTAAAGTACTGCAAGAGCTCAAACTCCTTCGCAGTAAGGCTCAATGATTCGTCATTGAGCCAAACTTGGCAGGCAGCGAAGTCGACTTCCAAGCCGCCAATTTTGAGATGCTCTTCTGGGAAAAACTGTGCCCCTCCTGGATAATCGCGATACCTGCGCAGGTGGGCCTTTACACGTGCCGTTAAAGCGACCCTGGAAAAGGGTTTGACTATGTAATCATCAGCCCCTAAACCCAAACCCAGTACCTGGTCAACATCGTCACCCCGGGCAGTCAAGAATAAAATGGGAACATTGATGCCGCTCATCCGCGCCCTGCGGCAGACCTCAAATCCGTCCAGGGATGGAAGCATTATATCAAGCAGCACCAAGTCCCAACGGAAATTATTTAGTTCCTCTAGTGCGTCCTTTCCATTGGAAACCCATCCCGTGGCTATGCCTTCCCTTTTCAGGTACTCGCTAATGGCGTCAGCAATATCCTTTTCATCTTCAACTATCAAAACCCGTGCCGAAGTCATATTAACCACCCCTTATCGAAAGACTAA
This sequence comes from Bacillota bacterium, assembly GCA_024650095.1. GTDB lineage: Bacteria > Bacillota > Dethiobacteria > Dethiobacterales > Dethiobacteraceae > JANKMV01. Next base: position 7,568 of record JANKMV010000051.1, read on the forward strand.
TGCGTTTAACTATTCTTGAAAGAACGGATAGTATTGTGCAAAAAACAATACGCTTCAACTATTCGGCAGTGACGGTAATTTTCCTTTATTTAGTGGGTACGTGACCAAGGGTACAGAACCAAGTTGACATTACCAGTAATGAAAACATCAAAAGAAAAAAGCCCTACTTCTTCTAAGGCTTTTTCATGGTCGAAGCGACAACTCGGTCAATAAAAAGTTAGCTACAGCCAAATCGCGGCCACTACTGTAACCGCCCGGAAGTGATCGGTTGGCATCAGCGTCTGATGATCGATCAGTATTGTAACGTTCGCCAGTAGTAACGCTGGTAATCGCCGCTCTTGACAACCGAAGCGTCAGTTGTCAAGAGCAAAGAGAAAGCCATTAAAGAACTGACGAGATGTTCCAAAACGCAATTTGACGCAAATATATAATAATAGAGTATTATCAAATTTATAGCTATTTCAGGGGGGGCTAAGTCTTACTCACTGTTAAAGAGAAAGATGTAAAGCTTGGAGGAAAACCATACTGAAAGCATTTGATAATGATTAAAAAATGCAGGGGTTGCTGATTTTGAGTAAGGGCATTAAAATCATAGTAGATATGTTTCCTCAACCTTGGTTTCTCCAAAGACAGTGACAGAGCAGATTGGATATCGGTGCTTGGCGAGTAGTCGATTTAGATGTTGGGTGTAATTCACCTTTTGTGGTTGGTTATGTTATTTTCAAAATATTCGAGTGAAACATTGAAACAGTTTATTACACGTATAAAGATGGAACGTTCGGCAATTTTCTTAGCAATAAATTCTGAAATAAGTGTCACAGAGATTGCATTTAAGTATGGTTACAACAGTTCAAGTAGCTATAATAAAGCATTTAAAACCAATTTGGTTATTAATGAAATTTACAGCTTATTAAATGAAATAAGCAATGATTAGTGAGTGTTACGTGATTTTATCGCTCCGTGGGAACAAGTCCGAAGTCGTGATTTTGAACGCGACAGAGCGATTTAGATGTCATAGTCTGGAGAGTGGTCGGCATCATGAAATATACACTGGATTTGGAGCTTCTGTCTGTCCAAGAATACAAAACACTGCTGAAGCAACAAAATCTGCTGCCGGGTCGCAGAATTCTTTGGCAGGACATTGATGAAAATTTTGCCGTATTTGAAAGCAGGAAAATTAAAACCGTCGCACAACTGAAAAAAAGCCTTTCTACTCCCGCCAAAATTGCGGATATCGAAGTGGCGAGTGGCATACCTGAGGAATATCTGGTGATTTTGAAGAGAGAAATTGGTAGTCTGGAGCAAAAGCCCGTCCCGCTTTCAGGTTTTCCCAGCATTGGTCCCTCGCTAGTTGCAAAGTTGGGCAGCGCCGGTCTGAAAACATCAAAAGAGTATTGGGAGACAAAACAAGACTTGTCAGACGAGCTGTTTTGCCTTTGCGACCTTGTTCGGATAAACGGCGTGGGTCCCGTCGCCGCAAGAGCGTTTTATGAAGCCGGATATCGGTCGGTTTACGACGTTGCCGCAGCGGACGCGGCGGTTATGCTGAAGAAGGTCTCCGCAGTCAACGAAGCCCAGCGCTATTATAAGGCGAATCTGGGGCTAAAAGATATGCAATTTTGTATTGATTTCGCAAAGTTGCTTAGAGATATGGGCGTATAATTAACGGGAAACCGAGTGGTAAGGTTGGATGTCAGCAAGTTTGCGAAAGGTCGATTTAGAATTTTTTCAAATTTTACGAGGTTGAATGAGCAGGTTGGATGTGGGCGTTTCTGGCTGCTCAAGGCATGACATAAGAGATGATTTGTTTTAGGCGAAGGGGAAAGCGGTCGTTAACATAGTTGACTATAGCGATCATACATAATATTATAAGATAGCTCCATAAGCTTATTACTCCTAAATTATCAGGAGGGTTTATGAACACAAAATTTGGTACACGAGAGTCCGTATTATTGCCGGGGGCATGGCAGTAATATAGCCGCCTCCGGTACTATTTTTATTTCTTAAAAATAGGGAGGTAAAAATATTGTATAAATATCATCGCACAGAAAAGTATGATAAGCTCTTTTTATCGCAAAATTTCATGGGTCCAAACGCAGTGCTTATGCTTGACGAGATTACCCAAAGTATTGAAATCAGCAAGGGAATGCGTGTTTTAGATCTGGGCTGCGGCAAGGGGTTAACGTCAGTGTTTCTGGCTAAAGAATACGGCGTACAAACATTTGCAGTTGATTTATGGATTACAGCTGCCGATAACTATAAGCGTTTTCTGCATATGGGTGTGGATGACTTGGTTGTTCCTATCCATGCCGACGCAACGGTGGAGCTGCCTTTTGCAGATGAGTACTTCGATGCATTAATAAGCGTTGATTCCTACCACTATTACGGAAACAACGATGACTATTTTGAGAAGCGTTTGAAATCGCTGATTAAAAAAGGCGCACCGGTTGCAATTGCTATTCCCGGCACAAAGCATGAAATGAACGGTATCATACCTGATGCGTTAAAGCCGTTTTTAGACGACGAGGGTTTTGCCACATTGCATTGCATTGAATGGTGGACGCAAATTTTTGAAAAGCATTTAGACGACTTCTCGATTAAGGAAATGGAATGTACCGACACAGCGTGGAGTGATTGGCTTGCTACCGATAATCCAATTGCAAAGCAGGATATAGATATGATGAAACCCGATAACGGCAAGTATCTGAATCTTATCTCGATAACTGGAAAAAGAAAATAACAATAAAAACAAAACGAGGCATCCTACGTTCAAATTCGTAGTGTGCCTTGTTTGTTTTTAAGCTTATTCATTTACATCCACTATCACGCCAGACTTGAATTCTACAGTAAATTTATCC
>JANKMV010000520.1 GCA_024650095.1 Bacillota bacterium
GCCTATTGACAATGGGTATGACCAATGATAAAATTTAAAAAAATTAAGTAATAAACCTATGAGCAAGAAGAGTAAGAATGATTATTTGTATACAGAGAGCCGCTAGCGGGTGTGAATGCGGTTACAAAGGTGATTCCGAATGGACTTGCGAGGGAAGCCAGAAATCGAAAGAAAGTAGGCGCTTACGGGAACCCTGTCCGTTATCAGTGGGGTGTATATGTTAGTATACAAAATGAGTGGGCGATTTATCGTCAATTTGGGTGGTACCACAGAAGTTAAAGCTTTTGTCCCTATTTTTAGGGATGAGGGCTTTTTTTGTTCTGCAACAATTATGTCCGCGCGCATTCAGCAAGCGGAGAGTGTTAGCAGTACTAAAAGTCAATTGAAAGGAGATGAAGAGCATGTCCAAAGGTAGATTCGGCATACACGGTGGTCAGTATATTCCCGAGACCCTTATGAATGCCATTTCTGAACTAGAAAATGCCTATCAGTATTTCAAAGGTGATTTGGCATTTAATAATGAGTTGACAAATTTATTTGTCAACTATGCAGGGCGTCCATCATTGCTCTATTACGCAGAAAAGATGTCACGTGATTTGGGCGGTGCCAAGATTTATCTTAAGCGGGAAGATTTAAATCATACAGGATCACATAAAATCAATAACGTGCTTGGTCAGGTGCTACTGGCTAAACGCATGGGGAAAACTCGTGTTATTGCCGAGACAGGGGCAGGTCAGCATGGCGTGGCCACTGCCACGGTCGCTGCGTTGATGGACATGAAATGTGAAATCTTTATGGGAAAAGAGGATACAGAACGCCAAGCTCTCAATGTCTTTCGCATGGAACTGCTGGGTGCAAAGGTGCATGCTGTGACGAGCGGTACACAAACGCTAAAGGATGCGGTCAACGAAACCATGCGTGAGTGGTCAGCAAGAATGGGAGATACACATTATGTCTTAGGCTCAGTGATGGGTCCGCATCCGTTTCCCACCATGGTCAGAGATTTCCAAAGCATAATTGGCCGCGAAGTTAAAAAGCAACTGTTGGCAGAAGAAGGGAAACTACCCGATTTTCTCCTGGCCTGTATTGGTGGAGGGAGTAATGCCATGGGACTATTTTCAGATTTTATTGACGATCAGTCAGTACGCCTTATTGGCTGCGAGGCGGCGGGACATGGCGTTGAGACAACAAAAAATGCCGCCACCATGACCACGGGCACTGTGGGTATCTTTCATGGTATGAAGTCCTATTTTTGCCAAGATCAATACGGTCAGATCGCGCCGGTTTACTCACTTTCTGCTGGCCTCGACTATCCAGGCGTTGGCCCAGAACATGCTCACTTACGTGATCTGGGTAGAGCCGATTATGTCGCCATTAGAGATGAGGAAGCGGTAGATGCTTTTGCTTATCTCTCACGAATGGAAGGTATAATTCCTG
>JANKMV010000521.1 GCA_024650095.1 Bacillota bacterium
GTTGGCTACTATGTTTTTTGGTTTCCCTATTCACATTTAATTTTCTTCCCGAAAAAATTTATTAGCGCCATTCCAGCCACAAACCCTCCGATATGTGCCCACCACGCAATGGATACATCAACACCAATACTAGCGAATCCAGAAAACAGTTGCAAAATAAACCAGAATCCCAAAAACAAGATGGCTGGCACTTCGGCAATTGTGAAGATAATAAAAATGGGAATAATCGCCACTACGCGAGCGCGCGGGCAACTAATTAGATACGCACCTAAAATCCCAGCGACGGCACCACTGGCGCCGATGATTGGGATTGGACTTGCCGTGTCCAGATATACCTGCAGTAAACCAGCTAAGAGGCCCATTAGTAGGTAAAAGAAAAAATACTTGACATGTCCCAATCTATCTTCAATGTTATCGCCAAACACCCACAGATATAACATATTACTGCCTATATGGAGCCACCCACCATGCATAAATTGATATGTTAGTAGTGGTATGAGCGCCCCTACCGCATTGCCTGAAGTAACGCTCGCGCTATAGCGGAAAGGAATCAAGCCGTACGTTAACACATACGTGGATAATTGCTCATTGCTAAGAAAAAGCTGTCTCACAAACACATAGATGTTTACTAAAATAAAAAATGTATTAATGTACGGAAATCGTCGTGTTTTCGGTGAATCTTTTAACGGGATCAAGTGATCGCCTCCTCAGCCTCTCTGTGTAAAATATAGTAGCAACATGACTTGAAGCGCCAATATAATGGGTATACCTAAATAAAAAACGGCATGCTTTGTTTTGTGTCGAAATAATTTCATACCCACCCAGATACCTGCGCTACCACCAAGGACGGCTAACAGCAAGAGTGTTTTTTCCGAGATACGTTGCTTATGAAGACGCGCCTGCCTTTTATCAAAAAACATCAAGAGTATCGTAAAGAAATTTAGTGTAATGACAACAATCTCAATTGTATTTAGCATCGCTACCGCCTTTATCATTTTTGGTCATTGTTCTAGTCTGCGGCAACATTTTCCTGCACAATACTATAGTATTCATAAATCTGTAATATGAGCAACGTATATAATTATAGCAATCCATCACACTATTATCTCGATTTTCTGGGGACAGAGTGCACGGAACGGTCTTGACCGTAGGGCATTACTCTTCTATTAAATCGGGACTGACGCTGACTCTACCCTATTTATAGTAATTTTTCAGGAAAATTTTTGTAGAGCCGGAACGGTCAAGACCGTTCCCTACAACCGATGTATCTCGGAAAAAAACGGTTGGTACTTCGTTCAAATTGGTTATTACTGATTCAACTGCCAAGAAGCGCAATACTGGATACACTCGCCGCTTTGCTAATTGCACGTAATACCAGTGCAAGAAAGCGTTATCATATTCAATTTCCTGTAATAAAGTGTAGGGAACGGTCT
>JANKMV010000522.1 GCA_024650095.1 Bacillota bacterium
TATTTCTTCTGGAGAATAGATTATACGATCAAACTTTATTGTAACACCAGCAATAGTGTTTACATAGTTTACTTTTTTTACCTGATATAAATCTCTAAACCTATCTGGCTTCACCGTCAAATCAATTACGATATCACTTGAAAGGTCACCTACTTGCGGCAACACTATCGTTAAGCTTTGTTCTCCCTCTGATGCTGTCGTTAATATGTCTGTCATAGCTGTACCTGCATAACCATCAGGCCCACTTCCATAATATCCTCCGCCCGGCAATTTGAGCTTTTCCCCATTAACAGCAGTAATCAAAATTCCACCGAATTCGGGTTCATATACTAATCCCTCTATAGAATAGAATACTCCTGCTCGGTAAGGACTGGCAGATTCCCCCCATATTGTTAGCGTTACTCCGTCCTGTTCCGTTACAACTGGTTCTCCATAAAATAGACCATTCTCATACACCCAATTAAATTCACCAAAATCCCTTAAAAAATCATCTGTCACCCATCTAGGCATAGTTTGGTTAGAATTTGGCTGATTTTGACAAGCTGATAAGAACACAGCCATTGATACTAATAAGACTAAAATATATATCCACCTTGTGCTAGCTTCCTTTTGATAATTCTTGTTCACTAACTTACCCATTTTTTTATCCCCTTCCTTGCAGTATATTTATATATTTATGATTTATAATATGAGGGTTTTTTTTAATTAAATGCCTATCGTAATTAATTAAAAAGTTACTGGCCACCACAGCATATAAACGCTTTTACCATGATGGCCGTTGTATCATAATCCTCTATAAGCTATCAAGAAAATACTACCATAAATATAGCTGTCCCTTAATCCCAGGCAAGGAAGTACTTGTAGAGACGTTCTGTCTAAAGGTGTTGTAAACAAAATGTCCTTCAAAGACAGCACTTCTTCCTGAGTATTGCCAATAACCACTTGAAGACGAAAAACTTTTACTGGGCGAACCAGTACAATTAGCCCAAGCAGAAAAACTCGGCGCATACGGAGAAGTTAATATTATTTGATTTGAAGAATCACCTTTGGCAATAGAAAGATAGTATACATTTGATACAAACTCATGACCTTGAAGTAGGTTTAGTGCATAAGAATATAACCTTGATCTCATCTTAGCATATCTATAACCTCCAGAAGGGTTTTGCTCGAGCACTGTAGTTGTACCACATTCTCCGGCTCTTGTTGCTATGATATGATAGTATTGACCTTCAACTATTTTTTCAGATTCTAATACTATTTGATTTTTATCAGATTGATCCCATGTATTTGAACTTACCTTTCGTTCTGCTGCAATTGTTTCTAACAATTGAACTTCCTCTGGAAAGATTTCTTTCATTTCTAGATAACCTTCATATTCTGATTCACTTAATTGACTTGCTTCAAAAGCAGACGCAGTTGATACTC
>JANKMV010000523.1 GCA_024650095.1 Bacillota bacterium
TCCAGCGCCATTTACCTTCGTTGCTCTTTTCTCGCCAGAAGCGAATATTGGAAGTGTCTGTGTTGGCAAAGTAAACTTGTGCAACCCAATAGTCTATAAAGTTTTCTACATCCATTTGCGTCTGTACATATGCATAGTTTTCTTCTTGTCGCATGTCGTGTGTGGCTACAAAATCACGCATGGCCACATAATGCTTGTCGTCACCAGCGCGTACAATCTTATTGCCTTGTAATAAATCAATTTTCAGTGGATCAACGTCATGATTATAGGCAATAAAATGCTCATTAATTCTTTCACGGATATTATAGAGTCCCCAGTACTGACCGTTAAGGTAGACGATGGCGGGTCGGTAGGCTTGATAGTCTAAATCGGTATCACTGAGTAAGCTTGTCATGAGGGTATCGCGGATTTTGCTCATAGTGCCATCCTGGCCGGATTGCCGCAAGGTAATGGCTTTTTGAGTGGTGAGTGTCTTTTCGGGGAAAAAGGGATATTCCAAAACGTCGGAGCCGTATTGATCGCGCGCAAAAATATTGAAAGCTTTTTGGGGCATGGCGCGACTGTACTGCCCCGCAATGCGAATCCCCGCATCGGCACTAATGCCTAGCCTACCGTTGGCTTCAAAAAGCTGGAGATGAATGGGTTTTTCCCACGCTTGCCAATAGTTTGCACCCAGATGGGGAAACTCTTTGGCCGCATTGTAGCCCAGGACATAAATGCCTGACCGCGTATTCCATAAATCTTCTGGATCCATTAAGATGGAAACCACAGTTAGTTCCGTGTCTACATCGATAAAGTAGGTTTCATTTACGGGTTTACTAGGTAAGAGGCCACTTACAAATCCCTTTGCTCTAACTGCCGTAGTTTTATTGATGGTAAGGGGAGCAGCATAGACTGCTGACGTGGCTGTGGGTTCCTTGCCATCTAAAGTATAGCGAATAACGGTATCTTGATGTTGAGTATTTGGTGCAAGGGTTAACACGATAGATTCGTCATAAAAGCCGCCTCGCATTGAGAATAATGGCTCCGGAGTTTTGCCGGAGTGAGGCTCTCCTGTGTTCTTTTTCCCAGGAGATGGCTGTGTAAAAAAAAATCTACCTTCTCCACCATCGGGGTAACGTCCGGCAGATAAGCCTTCCTCCAGCCGACCTGTTACCAAAGCATCCACTCTTCCTCCGGTGGGTGCAGTTAGTGTTACCGTTTCACCACTGACATTTAGTTTAAAATTCGTATGCAGATTCTTATTATTGTTACCACTTCTGTCTTTCCCTGAGGCATAAACAAGTAAAAAGCTGGCAGGTTCAATGGTTATTTCCGGGAATTCCCAGCGAAAAGGATCTTCTTCCTGATCAGATAAGCCGAAGCCAGTTAAATCGATGGCGGTGGTCCCAGAATTATAAATTTCTATCCAGTCTACAAGC
>JANKMV010000524.1 GCA_024650095.1 Bacillota bacterium
TATTGTTCCCAGAAGAAGCTTTTGCTTCTGCTGTCAAAGGGTTAAACATTTGGTGGAATGTGGTTTTTCCGGCGCTACTTCCTTTTTTCATCGGCTCAGAATTACTCATGGGACTGGGCGTTGTGCACTTCCTTGGCGTTTTACTAGAACCACTCATGCGACCACTCTTTAATGTCCCGGGAGTTGGTTCGTTTGTCATGGCAATGGGTCTAGCTTCCGGGTTTCCCATCGGTTCCATCCTCAGCTCTCGCATGCGTCGTGAAGGGTTATGTAGCAAGGTGGAAGCAGAAAGATTGATGAGCTTCACCAATACAGCTGATCCCCTCTTTATGTTCGGCGCTGTCGCGGTGGGTATGTTTGGCTACCCTGAAATTGGCATTACCATTGCGGCTATTCACTATTTATCCAGCATATCAACGGGCTTTTTCTTACGTTTTTATGGCAGAAATCAGGCCAATACGCCAGAAGTACGAAAACATGGGCACGTACTCGGGCGGGCAGCAAATGCACTGTATGATGCCAAAATAAAAGATGGCCGTCCCTTTGGCCAGTTAATGGGTGACGCAGTCCGCAATTCTGTCAACAGCTTACTTTTAGTAGGCGGCTTTATTATTCTTTTTTCGGTGGTCATACGTGCTCTGACCATTGTGGGAGTAACGGGAGTGATGGCAAGCGCCATTTATAAAATTCTTGGCCCCCTGGGCATGGATGTAGCACTAATGCCCGCGGTGATTAGTGGTATCTTTGAGATTGATTTGGGCTGTGAACTCGTAGGGCAAGCGGCGGCTACCGTACCCATGCTGCAAAAAATGATGGTAGTCGGAGGAATTATTGCTTGGAGCGGGTTGTCTGTTCATGCTCAAGTTGCTAGCATCATCAGTGATACGGACATGAAAATTACACCCTTCATCTTCGCCCGTGCGATCCAGGCCGTATTGGCCGCAGTTTATGCGTGGTTGCTTATGGGACCTTTAGCTCCAGTAATGGCCATAGGCGTTCCGGTATTTGCCCACCTACAGCCCGATAATGGCATGACCTTTCTACAACGTGCCACACACATGAGTTGGCTGTTTATTCTCTTATCCCTTGGGCTTCTCCTGTTTGGAGTAGTAATAAACCTCTATAAAGGGATAAAAATTACCATGTTTCGTCGGTGATTTACCGAACCTTTTTTCTCACCAGACTGTAAACCTCAGGTGGCACCGGTATTCACGGGTCACACTGTCATATACACCATGATTACCTCACTTGGAAAAATAAAATCCCTGCATTTGTGACTACTATACACGCCCTTTGTAATTCAGCCACCCGCTGACCGTATCAGCTTCGACATCAGGGTTTTCTAATATAATAACTGCTGGTTTAGGTCCGTTGAATACCGAATGGTACGAAATCCACCCGATTTGCTCAACATGCT
>JANKMV010000525.1 GCA_024650095.1 Bacillota bacterium
ACACACCCTACCCAAGCACATATGCACGGTGTGGAGCAGTTTATTTACAGTGGTAAAACAAAATACCAAATTGTTGAGATCATGGATACCGATTTTTATGGCCGATGCCTAGTGCTTGATGGTAAAATCCAATCATCAGAATATGATGAATATATTTACCATGAAACACTTATTCAGCCTGCCATGACAATACATCCTGCACCTAAAAACGTGATGATAGTTGGTGGCGGTGAAGGCGCTGTCTTGCGCGAAATCCTGCGCCACCCCACCATTGAACAAATTGTGATGGTGGATATCGATAGGGAAGTGGTAGAATTATGCAAAGAGTATTTACCCCAATGGAGCCAAGGTGCCTTTGAGAATCCCAAAGTTCAAGTTCATTACATGGATGCACGCAAGTATTTAAAAAAGACGGATGAAATTTTTGATATTATCTTTATGGATTTAACCGAACCTTTGGATGATGGACCGTCGTATCTACTGTTTACGAAACAGTTTTACAAAATTGTTGCGGAACGATTAGCCGATGATGGTATTATTGCTTTGCAGGCTGGTTCCTTTAACCCCCAGTTAATTCAATGTCACGCTGCCATTTGTAATACGTTGGCCACTGCGTTTCCTTGTGTACGTTCTTACTCCGCATTTATTCCTTCGTATGATGCAGCTTGGGGCTTTGCTCTCGCCTCAAAAACATTAGATCCTCTCGCCCTGAGTAAACAAGAACTAGATCAGCGTTTAGCGGCAAGAAAGATCACAGAACTACAATATTATGATGGAGAGACACATCTCTCAATGTTTTCTAACCCGAAAGATGTCCGTGCGGCTAAGCAAAAGGAAATCCGTGTTATTGCGGATGATCGGCCGCTCACAACATACTAGCAGTAGAAGAGGAGTGACAAACTTGGAAAGAACATATGTTATGGTCAAGCCGGATGGTGTCCAGCGTAATTTAGTGGGTGAGATTATCAAACGGTTCGAACAAAAAGGTCTTAAAATGAGTGGACTTAAATTAATGCAAATCCCAGAAGAATTGGCTGGCAAGCATTATGGCGAACACCACGGGAAACCATTTTATGGTGAACTTATTAACTTTATCACCTCGGGACCGGTGGTAGCCATGGTGTGGGAAGGCTTACATGCCGTGTCCGTAGCAAGAACCATGATGGGTAAAACAAACCCTGCGGAGGCAGCGCCGGGCACCATCCGAGGTGATTTAGCCCTCTTTATGGGGAATAATGTTGTCCATGGCTCCGACTCCCTCGAAAGTGCCGAGCGGGAAATTAATCTCTTTTTCTCTCCAGCAGAACTGGTGGATTATCAAAAAGAAACCGATCTCTGGGTAAACGGCAAGTAAAAAAATGCACGCCCGCGGGGAAGCCACTGAAA
>JANKMV010000526.1 GCA_024650095.1 Bacillota bacterium
TTCTTATGACGTTTACCGATCAAATTGCTGTAATTACTCTGTCTACATCAATATCTAACGCAGCAAATGCGATGCTATATGGAATAACTTTATCCATTGCCTACAACCATCTCCACAAAAAGGAACTGGTAGATGAAAATAAAGAAACACTAAAAGCTCATAATATCAATGTAAGAAAACCTCTTGTAACTTCGAAAACGTATAAAGTGGTTACTGGTCAAGCTAACGAATTACATCAATCCCATAAAAGAAGTATCTTTGAAAGAGCAATAAACAGGATATTGAGAAGAAAGAAAATCTAAACAAATATTTACTATCAATGGAAGGCAGGTATTCATTCATGATATGTTGGGCCAGCCATTTTAGGTTCCATGCGTTTGGTGAAAACCTTGTCTTTGACGCAGAAGGCTTCGCAAGGTGTCGTCTCGATGACGGAACTGAACTTCACAACGGGGCTGAGTTACTGTCCGGAAATACGACTGCTGTAACACCTAACTGCAATGATAGAGACACAAAAAGAAGTTTTAGCTAGAAGACAACTTGACACGCAAATTGCTTACGATAAAATGTAGGTAAGGACAAATTTGCATTGTGTGGTTTGTATAACGCAGAGAGAATGAGCAAGGAGAAGGAGGTTGTTATGGATGAATGTAATAGAAGCTATCAATACACGTCATTCGACTAGGGCATTTCTTTCGCAGCCTGTCGAGAAAGAGAAACTCAATGCTGTATTAGAAGCAGCAGCTCGTACTCCATCCTGGGCGAATTCACAGCCGTGGGAAGTATTTATTGCCACAGGAAATACATTGGAGAAAATTAAAAATGGGTATAGGAAGAAGTATGCGGACAAGGCAACGGTTGCTCCGGAAACGCCGCGTCCCACAGTGTGGTCAGAGGCAGCGAAAGAACGTCAAAAGCAGCTTCGCCCAGATATGATGCGTGATTGCGGCGACGCCGTTCAGCAGTTTGCTGGTCTCAATCAAGCAATGTTCAACGCACCTGCTGTGATATATATTTGTATGGATCAAGTTTTGTCCGAATGGTCGCTGTACGACATCGGTGCATATTCCCAGAGTATTTTACTTGCGGCTGTTGAGCATGGTTTGGCCACGATTCAGGCAATAACGCTTGTACTTTATCCTGATGTGATCCGTCAGGAGCTGAAAATTCCAGATAACCTTAAACTAACCATTGGGATTGCAATCGGTTATGCTGATAAAAGCAATAAAATTAACAACTTTGTCAGTAGCAGAAGCCCGTTGCGTGAAACTGTACATTTCTATAATTAAAGACGATTTCAGTATATACAAAGAAGCCGCTCCTTATCTGCAGAGAAATGAGCGGCTCTATAATTCTTGCTGGGGCTGTAACGAAACTTATTTTCCG
>JANKMV010000527.1 GCA_024650095.1 Bacillota bacterium
CCCTTCACCGAAAAATCGGTGAAGGGATATTTGTGATTTAGTCAAGTGCACAAGCTTCATAATGTTTTGTAGTTAAAATATTAATAGATCATGAAATGGTGCATCCTAGAAAGGAAAACAACGCAAAATGGCAGAATTCTTTACGTAAGATTTTCCAAGGAGGCGTTTATGATGAAAACAGAAATAAAAAAAGATATTTATTGGGTTGGTTGTGTTGATTGGAACATTCGTTACTTTCACGGACCCACATACTCCACTCATCGTGGGTCAACGTACAATTCTTATTTAATCATGGATGAAGAGCCAACACTGATTGATACGGTGTATACGCCCTTCGCCAGCGATTTGCTCGCAAACATTCGTGCCTTAATCGATCCGAAAAAGTTAAAATACATTGTTGTAAATCATGTAGAAATGGACCATTCAGGTGCCTTGCCCGAGTTGATGGCAGCTGCACCGCAGGCGTTAATTCTCTGTTCAGCCAAAGCAGCACCTGCCCTTGATAAACAATTTAATAGCAATTGGAAAAAACAAATTGTTAAAACCGGTGATACTGTTTCCATTGGTAAACGTACATTATCCTTTGTAGAAGCCCCTATGCTTCACTGGCCTGATAGTATGTTTACCTACATCCCCGAAGACAAGTTGCTCGTTCCCAACGATGCTTTTGGGCAGCATATCGCAACCTCCGCTCGCTTTGATGATGAAGTAGACATGGTTGAAGTGATGCAAGAAGCAAAAAAATACTATGCCAATATTCTTCTTCCTTTTAGTCCGTTGGTTTTAAAGAAAATTGATGAAATCGTTAAAATGAACATCGAAATCGATATGATCGCTCCTAGCCACGGTATTATTTGGCGCCAGGACCCCGGTAAGATCATTAACGCCTATATAAATTGGGCAAAAGGAACAAACCGCAAAAAAGCAACCATAGTGTACGATACCATGTGGGACAGTACCCATAAGATGGCCCAGGCTATTTATGAGGGATTAGTCGAAGGTGGTATGGAAGTTAAGCTTTATCGGATGTCCATTAGTGATCGCAATGACGTTATTGCCGAGGTCATTGATTCAGAACTATTGGTGATGGGATCTCCCACCATTAATCGTGAATTTTTACCAGCATTATCTGCATTTTTGGATGATTTAATGGGCTTAAAGCCTCGTAAAAAACGCGCCGCGCTCTTTAGTTCATCCGGCTGGAGCGGTGGCGCCACTGGCAAAATGGCAAACCGCCTTACTGAGGCTGGCTTTAATTTGCAAGAAGAAACGATGGAAGTCATGTGGGCACCCGGTGAGAACGAACTAGAGCAGTGCCGTAACTACGGACGTCAATTAGCCGCCGCCTACACCGAATAAATATAAAGCATGCTCTGAT
>JANKMV010000528.1 GCA_024650095.1 Bacillota bacterium
CTATTTAAGTGATATTTTGTTAACTCACTTTCTTCCCATCAATGAAGATCTCAACATCTAGTGCTACACAGTCCAAATGGATCCCTGCCTCCGTAACGCCGCCAAAAGACTTGTTAGTACCGAATGCAATGTGCACCGAATTGAAAACCTTTTCATCTTCCAATATAATGCCAGTAATCCGAGCCGTTGGATTAGCACCGATTCCGAATTCTGCAATTAATCTGCCCTGGCTCTCTCCCAATAATTCCAGGAGTTGCCTTCCCATTTCTCCTGTCGCATGTACTAAAACTCCATTTTTAAGGGTTAATAAAATCGGCTCAGCCACTTTCCCGATACCAGCAATAGATCCATCCACTACGAATATTCCATTGGCCGATGTTTCAATAGGAGCAATGTAGCTTTCACCTGATGGAATATTACCGGCTTCTCCTTTGTTTAAAAAGAGTCCCGTACTGGAAATTCCTTTTCGATTGTCAATGGAAAAGGTTAATGTGTATCCGCCTTTTTTCAGAACCACTTCTTTGCCTTCATCCAAAAAATGGGTAAATCGATCGGTCAAGCGAGTGATCTCATTAGGATCTGCTAAAAGTGCTCCGGCTTCCAACATATCTTCTGTTATTCCTGGCATCGTTCCTACACGAGCACCGGCTAGTGATGCATTCTTTCTTGCAGTTGTGTGAGTTAGAGAGGCTTTTGTAATACACAGCACTACGTCCGCCACTTTCATTGATCTTGCCACCATTTCAGGAGGCTCTTCTCCTGATCTATAAATGGCAGGTATTTTTATAATTGCCGTTTCATTTCCCCTATCTCTAGCTGTTTGATAAAAATATGTTCCTATTTTCTCTAACGCATCATCCGTAACAATCAACACTGATTCATGCACTTGTAAGCCAAAATTATTTTTATAAATATTTTCTATGTTTTCGCTAATTCCCAAAACAAATATCCCTTCCTTCAGTGATTCAATAATTCACCTAACACGCGGGCGACAAATGTCCTAGCTAGAACCACAGGTTTTCCTGTTTTACGTGCCACTTCATTTTTCATCCAAGAAGTATAACCAATGCAATCCATTACAATTAAATCCAGCTTCTTTTCGTGAAATTCTTGAACTGTCTGTGATATTTCATCCGACATGTCATACGGTGAGTAAGCTGCGACCGTTGCGTCTAGCCCCGCTTCACCCCATTTTTGGACAGTTTGCTGGATTTGTTCCTTAGCAGGAATAATAACGCCGATTTTACCAGATTTCGTCATATGAGGAATTACACTGTGTAAAATTTTTTGTGGATAGAGTAAAGGTAGATCGGAGTGGAAAACATCTGGAAAGGTACCTGTACATATGAAGAGAAT
>JANKMV010000529.1 GCA_024650095.1 Bacillota bacterium
GTTAGAGCATAGAGTAGATATTTTAGAAGTGGAACTTAGACGAACACAGTCATTGCTATTTAAGACGTTGCAGGTGTTGGAACAGTACACGAACCAAGATATTGATGGTGATGGTAATATTGGTAAATAAGTCTTCTTATCTCTACTTATATTGTAAATCGCCAAGAAAGGGAACGTCTAAAGTTGCAAAATAATCAGCAGGCGTTTCCGCACGGCGAATAAGTTCGCTAGAGCCGTCTTTGCGCAGAAGTACTTCCGCAGAACGTAGCTTACCATTGTAGTTATAGCCCATGGAAAAACCATGTGCTCCCGTATCGTGAATCACCAGTACGTCCCCCAAATCAATTTTGGGTAGTAGGCGGTCAATGGCAAATTTGTCATTGTTTTCGCACAACCCCCCAGTGATATCATACTTATAATCAAGCGCGCTTTTTTCTTTTCCCATAACCGTAATGTGATGGTAGGCACCGTAAATGGCAGGACGCATTAGGTTTACCGCGCAGGCATCCACCCCGATATAGTTTTTGTGGGTGTCTTTTTTATGTGTGGCCGTTGTCACAAGGCAGCCATAGGGACCGAGCATAAAGCGACCCAGCTCGGTGAATATTTTTATATCTCCCATGCCGGCAGGGACTAGCACCTCTTCAAATGCAGTTTGCACACCGCGACCCACCGCAAAAATATCGGCGGGTTCATTTTCTGGGCTATAGGGGATACCAATGCCACCAGAGAGGTTAATAAAGGCAATATGCACACCTGTCTCTCTTTGTAGTTCAACAGCTGTTTCAAAGAGCAATCTGGCCAGAATGGGATAATATTGATTGGCAACCGTGTTACTAGCCAAAAAAGCATGGATGCCAAAATGTTTTACCCCCTTGCTTTGTAAAATTTTAAACCCTTCTGTTAGCTGTTTTCTGGTGAAGCCGTACTTTGCTTCTTGGGGATTATCCATAATTTCGTTATCTATGACGAAAGCTCCACCCGGATTGAAGCGGCAGCTAATGGTTTCAGGGATATCGGCCACCTGCTCTAGAAAATCAATATGGGTAATATCATCTAGGTTGATGAGAGCGTTATACTTTCGTGCAAGCACAAAATCTTCTTTTGGTGTGACATTGGAGGAGAACATGATATCATCTCCACTAAATCCCAATGCGTTCGACATCAGTAGCTCAGTATAGGAGGCACAGTCCACACCGCAGCCTTCTTCTTGCAGAATTTTGAGGATAGCAGGGTTTGGTGTCGCCTTAACGGCAAAGTATTCTTTAAATCCTTTGTTCCACGAGAATGCTTTCATTAGCCTCCGTGCGTTTTCCCTGATCCCTTGCTCATCAT
>JANKMV010000052.1:0-4704 GCA_024650095.1 Bacillota bacterium
ACATTCCATTAAGGAAAGATAATTTCCTCGTAGTAGCAAAAAGGAACATCGCTAACTACAATAATTGTAGTTTTGTGATACTCCCCTTTGCATTTTAACGAAAAAGCTGTTGCAAACCGAACTATTAAAGTTCCGCTTGCAGCAGCGCTTCATTATATGCTGTATCTCTCTAATTTATTGTAAAGACTACGAACAGAGATGGCCAACTGACGCGCAGCTTCAGTTTTATTCCCGCCTGCTCGATGCAACGCATCAAGCAGGATATTTTTTTCCCATGTAGCATGTAGCTGCCCAAGCGTCTCACCCTGATAGGTATGAAGTTGCCGCTGGCTTGTTGCGTGACGAGGAGTGTTTAATGAGAACATCAAGTGACGTGGTTCTACTAACGTTTCGTCCTTAGTTAAATTAATAAGTGCTCGGGCCATCACATTCTTTAACTCACGTACATTACCTGGCCAATGATAGTCTTGTAACATTGCAGTGGACTCCGTGGATAGTTCCGCGCCTGGCCGATTATAATCCTGACTCAATGCATGTAGATAATATTCAGCCAAGAGAGGAATATCCATTCTCCGCTCGGCAAGCGTCGGCATATAAATGGGAAAAACATTAAGACGATAATAAAGATCCTCCCGGAACTTCCCTTCCTCTATTAATGCTTCTAAATTGGCATTCGTCGCCGCGATTACCCGTACATCCACTGTCAATGGATGTGCTTCACCGATGCGAACAATTTCCCCTTCTTGCAAAACACGGAGGATTTTTGCTTGCAAGCTAACCTCCATGGTCCCTATCTCATCGAGAAAGATGGTACCTCCATTTGCTTCTTCAAAAATTCCTTTCTTCCCTTGCTTACGTGCGCCTGTAAAAGCCCCTTCACTATAACCAAAAAGTTCACTTTCCAGTAGATTCTCCGGCAACGCGCCACAGTTGACTCGGATAAATTGCTGATCGTGGCGAGAGCTAGTATGGTGAATAGCATGAGCGAATAGTTCTTTACCGGTACCTCCTTCGCCCCGTAATAAAACGGTGGCAGGCGTGGCTGCTGCAACTTTTGCTAGCTGAATTGCTTGCTGGAGCACGGAACTCCCACCGATAATATCATCAAAGGAATATTTAGCTTCGAGTTGGCGAACCTTTTGCTTGGTCCGTTGCAGTTCGTCCGAAAGTGCACGAACTTCCGAAACATCACGCAAAATACCAACGCTTCCCCAAAGTTTTTCTCGAATGTAAAGGGGTGCACAAAAAACCAGGACATGACGTTTATAACGACCCACTTTCATAGGCACACCTCGTACAGGCTGTCCTGTTTTCAACACCTTTAAATGCATGCTTTCGCCCTCAGCGATATCTACAGTCGCGGGCTTATGTAAAACATCCGCTTCCTGCAAGCCCGTTAATTTTAGATAAGCATTATTAAAGAGGATGCCATTACCATTTTCATCCACAACAGAAATGGCGTCCTGGATGGAATTAATAATGGTCCAGAGGATGAGGCGCATCTCATCCGGCGGTAAATCTTGCCTCATCTTTTAACGACACCTCTCTTTCTCTTTCAATGCATTACGTGAAGGTACGAAATTTGGTTATCGCTCGTTAGGCAGTGGAGGCAGAAGCAAATAAGTGCTTATAAAGTACTGTCTCGCCAGCATTTATAATAATAAAATTGTCTGACTCCCACGGCCCTGTGAGAAATTTTGCCAAAAAGTCTGTGGTTCCCGGGATCACTTCACAGTCAAGTTGCATTGTCTGTGCCTTTTCCCTTGCTTGTAACATCAATTCATCAATGTCAAAGATGCCGGTATCAATCACTCCCGCTCGTTTGTAATGTTTAAACATCGAACGAAAGATCTTTTCCGCTCGCTCTTTTCCGTATCGTGCTTCCATGCGAGTTAAATCGGTAACGATATCTTTTTCGAGGTTGTCAAAATATTGTAGCCACCCTTTAGAGAAAAAATAGGTTTGTTTTTCTTGCTGTACTTCTTGTCTTCTTGCTTGGGAACCAAGAAGCATGGTCAGACAATCATCTGCTCTTGGTATTATCATGCGATAGTTATGCGCTTGCAAATCCAGCACAGCATTGCCGCAGTAGCCCATCACGATCAGTACTTGATCAACATTGTCAATCCGGGCAAGGATTTCTTGCATCACTGCATGTAGTTTCTTCGGATTATTATGCAGCCCGGATTCTAGATATAAAACTGGGTCTTTAAATTGGGTTTTTTTGATCACTTGTTCTAATTCTGCACGAATGGTAGCGCATGTTATAACCAACGATCTCATAGCTATTCACATCCTCATCTTATACTACTACAGCTAATTCGCCTTTATGATGAGAGATCCTGCTATGGGTAGGCTGTAGCGCTTGTGGCTCATCCCTGTAAAAATGCTTTTACTTGTAAGAAGGGAAGTTGCCCTGGTGCGGAAGTAGCTTGGCCTGCTGCAAAGGTAATGGCCGAACCAAAAAGAGAACCCGCAATGCGGCTGATCACACCTAGTTGAGACATGGACATGGTTACAACAGGAACATGCGCATGTTGTTCTGTAAATTGTAAGGTGGCTGTCAATACATCTAGAACATCTTGCGGATGATTAGGCATAACGGCCATCTTCACGATATCCGCTCCGCTCGCTTGCAGGCGTTGTAACAGGGCAATCATCTCAGTCAGAGATGGAGTTTTTGCAAAATCGTGTGTTGAAACGATAACGTATATATTATTCTGATGAGCCTCATACACTATTTGTTCAATAATTTCCATTCCCAAACTAAATTCTACGTCCACAAAATCGACATTTCCCGATCGAATAATGGCGCGTAGTAGAGCCACCCGTACAGCGGTGGGTATCTTCGCAAAGCCCCCTTCTGCATAATCCCTGCAGGTAGCAATAAGAGGATAGTCCCATAACATTTCTCGCAAATGATCTAGGGCGGTCAGTACTTTTCCTGTGTTTTCAACATAATTAAAATAATCTACACGCCATTCCATAAGTTCCGGATTTAGCTCTGTCAGGGCTCTTGCTTCTGCTAGTAAATCAAGCATAGTTTGACTAATGAGTGGTACACAAATATTCGAGCTTGTCCCACCGATAACCCGTCCCTTTATTTCTACTTTCTTAATATGGCTCATACTTCACCTACTTGCTATAAATTGTTAATCATGCTTACGCTAATACTATCATTTATTTGTGCCACTTTGTGTAAAATGATATCTGTCAAAATCTCTGCTGTCAAGCTTATGTTGGTGATGGCGACGTTTTGACCGTAGCATAGTTTGTGATGCGTAGGGATAACCAGCAAGCATCGCAGCTATGGAGATACAATGTTGTACTTTGCTTAAGTTCCTAATATAACTATAGGTTTACTTTAATTTTGTAATCATTCTTTTATTTTTGTTGCAAAATTTGCGGGTATAATAAGTAATAACAATGTAGCAACAGGAGGGTTATATGATGAAAATAATACAACGCGCACTAATGCTATTTCTATTATTAGTAATGATCAGTGCCCAAAGCTTGCAAGCACTCTCTCCTGCCGCCGAGTTACCAGCGAAGGATACCTCAATAAGTTATCTAGAGCAAAAATCCGAAAATAATACGATCGGCTTACACGAAAGTGAAGCGCTTCGTTTAGTAGCAAATGCTCATGCTAGTGCAGTGGAGCTCTTTACAGCCGCCTTTGAAGCCGAATTGACTAAACACCCCAAAACCTCTTGGAGTGCAGTACGTACTGAGTTATTGCAATCATGGTCCACTCGTCAGGTAGATGGCATGTTGAGAACTTTTTATGATGAATATCTCTGGGAGTGGGGGTATGAAATGGGTTTTGCCTTCCCTTTATGGCAAACGGAAGAAGTACAGATTGTCAAGATGATTTCACTAAAGCAAGATGAAGTTATACTGGAATGTAGAGTCTATACGGACTACGAAACCATTGAAAACATACAATATCACTTAATTAGGGAAAATAAACACTGGGTGCTGGATTCTGTCATAGGCGAAACAATGAACTTTATCTAAATAGATCGTGTTTACTCACCCGAGTACGATATCTAAAAACATCATCACAACAAAACCAATCAACAAAGCATGCGTTGCCAACTTGGAGTGACCATTGTTGTTTTGACTTTCTGGTATAATTTCATAGGCGATCACAAAAAGCATCGCCCCTGCCGCAAAGGCTAGCGTATAAGGTAAAAGTGGACGCGCTATTTGAACTAACCCGATTCCCAAAAGTCCCCCTATGGGCTCAACCAACCCGGTGGCCAGTGCCACTAAAAATGCTTTACCACGGGAAAAACCTTCCCTCATTAATGGTAAGGCAATGGCTAAGCCTTCGGGCATGTTTTGTAAACCGATACCTATTGCTAAAGAAAGGCCATTAGCAATTTGCCCATCACCAAAGCCGACTCCCACTGCCATACCTTCGGGAAAATTATGTATGGTAATGGCTAGAACAAAGATCCACACACGCCGTAAACTAGGACTCATAGCTAGTAAACCACTCGCCTTTGGCGTTTCTGGCACGGGACCTGTTAATAAGTTTGTATTGGGAAAAAACTTATCAACTACATCGAGAAAAATGCCCCCTGCCAAAATACCGACAAGAGCAATACTTGCACCTTTGATGCCTTGACCACCGGCTTCGATGGCTGGGACAATAAGACTAAAGGATGTTGCAGCCAGCATTACTCCGGCTGCGGCACC
>JANKMV010000052.1:4714-10405 GCA_024650095.1 Bacillota bacterium
TTTTGGGCACATCCTTTACAAAGAAAATGGGCAAGGCTCCAATCCCCGTTGCCAACCCAGCAGCCATACTTGCAAACAACCCTACCCAAATTATATTAAACTGACCTAAATACGCTACCATTATGTCTGCTCCTCTCAACCATGATGTATCTGTATCATCATATGGTAGAGTATTAAACATGGTGAGCCAAAAAATTGTATAAAAGACGAGGCTTGCAGAATTAATTGTTCTGCAAGCCTCGTCTTTTGTGCCGCTATCTAGGTATGATATTTGCATTTATCATGAAGGTCCGTTTTAGAGCAAGTCCCGTCGCAACTCGGCCGACGTTTGGGTGGATAGGTACGCCAGAGGTATATCAAATACTGTTTTTGCTCCAACCTGCCCTTCGTTGTTCAACCGGTATACGGCACGTGCATAGGCAACGAGAACACTTGAAGTAAATTCCGGGTTACTTTCTAGCTTTAATGAAAACTCAATCATCTGATTGTGCTCTCCTGCTAGCCCTGTTTGCCCACTGCGAATCACAAAGCCGCCGTGCGGCATTTGGTTATGCTGTTGCACAAATTCTTCCTCGGAAATAAATGTGACGCGAGTTTCATACTCGTCAAAATAGTTGGGCATAGTTTTAATTTCCTGCACGATTTCTTCTTTATTCACCTTTTCATCTGCAACGATATAGCAGTCGCGTAGATGTTTTTCTCTAGTGGCTAGGGTAGGGTTTTCACCCCTACGGACACGATCAATGGCTTCCTGAATGGGAATAGTGTACTGGACACCCTTTACTACCCCATTCACTCTTCTGATGGCATCAGAGTGTCCTTGACTAACACCACGTCCCCAAAATGTATAATCACTGCCTTGGGGCAAAATTGCACCGGCAAGCATTCTATTCATGGAAAATAAACCTGGATCCCAACCGATGGAAATGGCCGCTGTCTTACCGTTGACAGTAGCTACACGGTCAACATTAGCAAAGTGCTCTGGAATTTTAGCATGTGTATCATAACTATCCACAACATTAAAACGCGCAGCTAAGGCTGGCGCCTGGATGGGAAGATCAGTCGCTGACCCACCACAAAGAATCATGACATCGATTTTATCTTGCCACTTGTCAGCCTCATCCATATGTAACACACTAGCCTGTTGATGTTGTACTTTTAAACTTTCTGGCATGCGACGAGTAAAGACGGCCACCAGTTCCATATCAGGGTTTTGCGTGATTGCCGCCTCCACGCCTTTTCCCAAGTTACCATAACCGACAATTCCTACTTTAATTGTTTGCGCCATTTTCTTCCCCCTTGAAGATTTTTTCGGTGCTTTTTTCATGTACATTTATCATACCTCTTTTTTACCTCTTCATCAAGGAGCTTGCACAATGTGGTATTTATTTTACTGAGTCTCATTCGCAACAGGGCAGCCACTTGTGGCTGCCCTGTTGACTGTTGGTATTTTATGTTGTTAGCGTTATCCAAGATAGGTATCTGTTAGCCATTACGCATAGCCGTAATGGGATCAAGCTTGATGGCCCGATTAGCCGGATAGATGCCTGAGATAAGGCCGATGCCTATACTAAAAGCTACGGCAAATAATACTAGCCAAGCCGGAATCATGGAAATTTGTAGAGCTACGCCATCCTGCCCCATGCCCGGAGCCATGGCTGCACCCAAATATTTATTAAGAATGTACGATAATAGATAACTGAGCCCAATACCAATACTTCCGCCCATCAGACCGATGAGTGAAGATTCAGCAAGAAAGAGGGTACGGATATCGCCAAAAGAAGCACCCACCACTTTCATAATGGCGATTTCTCTCGTTCTTTCATAGATGGACATAACCATGGTATTGGTAATGCCGATGGCGGCCACAAGCAAGGTGATGGCACCAATGCCACCTAATACAGCTTGCATTTGTCGTGCAGCATTCTCTATCCCTGCCAAATTATCAGCCATGGAGTAAGCATTGAAGCCCCGCTCACGCAAATCCGTACTGATAGCACGCGTAAAAGCAACATCTTCCGTACGAACTAACGCAAACGAATACTGGTCTTTTTCTCTACCAGAGCTACGACCGGGTTGCGTGGGGACTTCAACCACCCTGTCGGCTGTGCTCCCTGACATTTCCATTGCTTTGCCTGGTGGAATCATGGGATCGTTCTGCATTCCCTGTTGTATAAAATCACGCATTTTCTTGATTTCGGGTAGCGGTCCAAAGACAGAGTGAGCATGTTCCATGGATGTGTCACTGAGGATGCCCACCACATTAAGACTATAGACACGTTTTTGCTGCCGTTGATTCATGAGAGTTAGCGAAACTCTTTTGTTCAGTAGCTCAAGGGGATCTCCTTGTGGTGGCGGTTCATCCCAACGACCGGGTTGCTCTTTGGGATCCATAAAGTTATTAATAACCCAAGAGCCTGCTACCACATTAAATTTATCATCACCCGTGAGAAGTCGACCATGGGAAACTTCAAATTCCAGTAAATCCATCATGGCGGGATCGATTCCTATGAGTGAAAAATAACCCATTTTCCGCCCAAGCTTGGCTTCCCCCCCGACCTCATACGCAGGGGAAAGGGCAAGTACACCCTCGATGGCTCTAATTTCTTCAATTGCCTCATCATTGAGCAAGCGTTGTGGATTATCGCTGGGCTCACCAGGAAACGAATATGACTGCTGCACGCGAATCATATTTAAACTTCCCCATTGCTCCATTTGTTTTTTTTGCGACTCCACCAGACCTATGCCTAAGGAGAGCATGACGACAATGGCAGTGGTCCCAATAATCACCCCTAAGACAGTTAGAAACGTGCGACCCTTGCGACGCCAAAGATTTCGGTTCGCTAGTGTTAGTAGATCAAAGCTCTTCATCAAACATCTCACCACGCTTTGCCCTACGTCGCCACAGCACCACACCCACAAAGATTAGCACTAAAAGTATTGTGACAATCCAGGCGAGATAATTACGACCAGATGCGGGCGGATCTATGGGCCGAGGCTCTTCTGGTCCGCCGGGTCCCGGCATACCCATTTCTTGCACATCCATTTGAAAGAGCATGGTTGTAACCACATCTTGATTGGTATTATCTGTATATGTAAAGACGACGTTGCCTTCAAGGGGACCCTCAGTTTGTGGTATAATGTAGGCTTGAAAAAACTCACTTTGGCCGATTTCGAAACTGGCGAGGAAAAAAGAAGCATTTTCTGTAGGGAAATCTCCTTCAATGGTCACTACTAAGTTCTTTAACGCCACTTTGCCGACATTAACAAATTCGGCACTAATGGGTGTAGGCTCACCCAGTGAAGCTATGGGTGGTGCTTCTACAGATAAAACCTGCAGACGGCTTTCTTGCAAAACAGGAATATTGACCATCTCAGCGGCTGAAAATGACGTCCCTTGCGCATCTTCATAAAGGATTTCAATGGGCACAAGGTATGTTTTTGCCGCAGCATTGGGATCTACATAAATATCTATCACCTTGGTGTAGGTCTTTTTGGCAGCGATACGATTAACATAAAAACTATTACTGCTATTTACTGGCGAAAAAACTGTGCCGCTGGTACTATTTTCTGCAGGAATAGGTGCCAACGATATTTTAAGGTTACATACTTCACGGCTACTACTGTTCTCTACATATAATGTTAACTTAACGGTATCGCCTGCGAGAATACTTCCCTGTGATAGAGTATATTTCTTTAAGAATACCCGTGGGGTTCCCACGACATCAGGCGTTGGTTTGATGCCAAGATCCGCGGCGGTGACGGTGATGATTTCATCAAAACTTACCTTATCCCCCGTCGGCAAATCACAGGTAACAATGATGGGGATGCTATAAACGGTACCTTCCGTGCTTGCTAGTCCCATCTTTACAGATACATTCTTACTGTTTCCTGCGTCGACGTTTGGTACCTGTAGTACATTACTATTGCCTCGCAAGAAAACTTGCTCACTGTTAAACTGGATAGAAATATTGTTTGCCGTGATCTCTCCCAAATTTTTAAGGGGAAATGTTAAGGTGAATTCATTATTTGTGTATTTAGAAACAGTAAAAGCTCCCATGCGTAGGAGCATAGTATCTTGTTTAGCTTGGACCTTAATTAGAAATGCATCGATATATAGTGTTTCTAATATGGTATCTTCACCATCAACAATCTGAATTTGAGAAATATCCATTAGTCCTGCCTGCTCGCTTGTTCCATATAAAAGAACTTCTCTGGCAACACCCGCTTGTAAACCCACCACTAGCTCACTTTCTGCAAGAACTTCATTTGCCGAGGAAAGTGCCACTAATGTGACGGGCTTATCACCATAATATGTAATCTCCACCGCCACTGCAAATTGTTCACCCTCAACCACCTCAAGGGGTGAAGTCGTCACTACGGTTACCACGGCTGATTCTATCTCTAGTTCTGCCTCGGTTGCACCAGCTATATCTACAAATGTGAACATGGATACTAAGACAAGGCAGATAAAAGCAAACCATTTTTTATTCATTTTTATGACCTCCCCGTTCTTCAGATACAATTTTTCCATCCACCATAAAGATAATTCTGTCAGCAAATTTAGCTACATCATGGTCGTGCGTAACCATTATGAGCGTCTGCCCTTGCCCACAAATGGTTTCTTTAAGATTGCGCATTATATCGTTGGTGGTATGAGAATCTAGGTTTCCCGTCAGTTCATCGGCAAAAATAATACGCGGATTATGTACTAAGGCACGGGCGATACTCACACGTTGTTGCTGCCCGCCACTCATTTCCATGGGTTTATGCATGCGGCGCTCTTTTAATCCCATTATGGTTAAAACTGCCACAGCACGTTTCAACCGTTCCCTTACAGGTACGCCATCAAAAATTAAGGGGAGTGCCACGTTCTCTTGCGCCGTCATGGTCGGGAGCAAATTATAGGACTGAAAAATAAAGCCCATTTGCTTGCGTCGAAAAACTACCTTCTGTCGCTCTTTCAATTTATTTAACACTGTACCCCGGAAGATGACGTCACCGCGAGTCGGCTTCTCTAACCCGGCAGCAACATTTAATAGTGTCGTTTTGCCACTACCTGATGTGCCTAGAATGGCAACAAATTCTCCCGCCTGCACCGATAAATCCACATCATCGAGTGCAGTTACAACTTCTTTTCCCACCCGATATTTTTTAACAACATGCCGCAATTCCAAAATTGGCAAACTCATCACCTCATTAAATACCACTATCTCTCTTTAGACAGAATATTTACCAAAAAGTTTCCTTATTCCTGCAATAAAAATATGTTAATTTGTTAATGATTCGCGTCTGCTTTAACCTCCGCAATGTAATTTGGTAGTGCGTATGGCGTGTTCTCCGTACTGCTAGCACACGTTGCTTGCAATGCAAGCGATATAATTTAGTTGCAGTAACAATAAAAAGAAGGGGCGTTGCAGAACTACTCTGAAAGTAGTTCGCAGCGCCCCTCATTGCTGTATTTTAATTACAGCCATTTTTTTGTGCTAGTTTAAAAATTGGTACGTTGGAAGGGGAAGACCGGCAGCCATAGCGTAAGAAGATAAGATGGCCATGCTACGATCATATTCTTCCTTTAGTTTCTTATTTGATACTTTCTCTGCAATTTCTTTATTTTTAGTTTTAACCTCTTGGGCTTTTAATTTAGCAGTCATTTCCATTAATGTTGCCTCCTTGTTATTTTTATTTATC
>JANKMV010000530.1 GCA_024650095.1 Bacillota bacterium
GATAAAGCCGGTAAGCCACCAGTGATGATCTGCACGGGTAAAGAGGATTTCTTCATTTTTGTAGAGTGTATAGGCCATTTGTAGCAGATCTTCATCTTCAGCGCACTGAAAGAAAGGCCCACTAAATAAATTGGGAATGTGAATATCGGGTTGGTCAGTATAGTAGATGCCAATTTCACAACCTAGTGTTAGGGCATATTGCCCCTTCCAGAGTTGTATTAACCATCGTTTATCGTTATAGTGAAAGTAAATCGGTTCACAATCAACAATCATATTTAAAGGAGCTAACATCTCATCATATAATCGGAAATAGCCGTAGTTTCGTTGCCATGCATCCATTCGTGAAATAAATATATCTTGCTTGGGATCATAGAGAAAGCCAACTTTTTCTAGTGTTTTATCCCAAGTAGCATTGCCTGTAGTGAGGGTACTAGATAGCTGAAGGCCATCAGAAATCGTGCTGTCCATTAGCTTCTCCCTCCTCTACCTTATAGTCTTGATGCTATAGGATATTTGCTAATAACTGAAGTTGTTCCTCCTGATTATAATTATGTCAAAGTCAGCAATTTTGAATATACTACTGTATGAATATCAAACAATTTTTGCAACCCTTATTTAAAATTGAAAACCATCGGCAGCTAGCCGAGAGCACCGCCCTCATTTTACGTAACGATGGAAAAGATAATACCTTCGGCTTTTTAACGAGTACGGATCCATCGACGGGCAAAGCATACTTGGAGTTACTAGCTACTGGGACACAAGAGGCAGACCGCCCACTATCGGGAGGATATATCTGTACGTTGTGGCATTTTCATCATCCCTGGTCTCACAGAGGTTATCTTTCGCAAAAGAGCTCGGCGGATGTGACTGTGCAACTATTTACCTTAGCTAAAACGTACTGGCAAGTAGGTGAAAAGGATAAAGCGATCTATGAGTTGGGGCGCTCCGTGCATTTACTTCAAGATATCTTCATACCACAACATAGTGGTATTTCCGCTTTCAAAGGCCATGGTGAGATCGAACAATGGCTGGCTGATAATTGGCAAAGATACGGAGTTGAAGAAGGCGGCTATTATGATTGGCAGGAAGATTTTGTTACTGCTACAGGAGTCGGCCATCATGTATCTAGTCAAAATCCCTATGACTGGATAGACCATGGCAGCCATATCTCCATTGACTGGTTTGAGCGTTATTTTGCAAATGGGAAATATGATGAGGACACTTTTTGTATGCTAGGACCTCTTATCATTCCGTATGTACTACGCTTTTCAGCAGGCTTTATTCAACGCTTTTTTACTGAAGTAGAGTAGTGTTACCCCCCAGCCATGCGTA
>JANKMV010000531.1 GCA_024650095.1 Bacillota bacterium
GGTCAAGACCGTTCCCTACACTCATAGCGAATGGTGTTTCTGGATAACGTAGATGCGGCTTGCTTATGCTGTTGTGTAATTATTTCATCTGCAGTTAGCAAGGGGGCTCATATGAGTGTATTACATGGCGCGCGTTGTGGAGAGGAATAGGTGAGCCATTTTTAGATAGAGGAATTCTTGTGTAGAGCAGAGAAGTAGTAAGAGAAGAGCATGATAATGCCGTGTGGTTGGATTGCATACGACTACACGTTTAGATGTAGAAAAAGATGTACATAAGAGATTTTACGAGAGCACTAGAACTGTAGGTAGGTAATGGTCTCAAGCATAAAAAAAAATCTATGAGATATAATTTATATGAATTAACTGATGACTGCATCAGCGTTTAAATAAAAGGAGGTAGTTCTATGCTAACAAAAAGACAAAATTTGCTAGAAACGATTAAAGGAGGGAAGCCTGACAGGTTCGTTAATCAGTTTGAAGCGTTCGCAATTGTAATGGGTGATCCCATTGGCGCTCGTAACCCGAGAGCAACACCAGGTACCGAAGTTGTAGATCTCTGGGGCGTTACAAGCCGATTCCAAGAAAATACGCCTGGCGCATTTCCCGTACATGATGAAGAGCATAAGCTCTTAAAAGATATTACCCAATGGAAAGATATCATCAAAGCACCATCTGTGGAAACGAAGCCAGAAGAATGGGATGCCATTAAAGCCCAAGTGGACGCCATTGACCGCAATGAACAATTTGTTACCATCATGGGTGCACCGGGAATTTTTGAGCAACTTCATTACTTCATGGGTATGGATGATACGTTAATCAACTTCTATGAAGAGCCGGAGGCAATGCATGAATTGATTGATTACATTGTGGAATACAAGTTGAATTTGGCTAAAGAGCTTGTTAAGTACATTAAGCCTGAATGCCTTTTCCATCATGACGATTGGGGCAGCCAAATTTCGTCATTCATTTCTCCTAAAATGTTTGAAGAGTTCATCACACCTGCCTTTAAGAAACTATATGGTTTTTATAAAGATAATGGTTGTGAGCTTATTGTCCACCATAGTGATTCATACGCCGCCAACCTTGTCCCCTATATGATCGAGATGGGGATTGATATTTGGCAAGGAGCCATGACGACCAACAATGTTCCTGAATTGATTAAACAGTATGGTAAGCAGATTACCTTCATGGGTGACATTGATAATGGAGTAGTCGACCGTGCTGACTGGACGCAAGAGCTAATCGCCAAAGAGGTTGAAAGAGCTTGCAGAAATTTAGTGCTCCTCCCGCCGAACCTGTGCTACAACCGCAGCAACCAGTACTACTTTGT
>JANKMV010000532.1 GCA_024650095.1 Bacillota bacterium
CTCCCCTTCAGCTTTCTCATCTCTTTTTACTGTAACTTGAGGAGAAAACCTCTCTGCAAATATTCTTGACAGTCCAGCAAACGGGCCTTTTTTTTCTTGTGTAACAATATCCTCAATATCCTTGAGAGCGATTTCTGCCATACTTTGGAATACATCTTCACTAACAGTGGTTTTACCTAAAGCATCCATAAATATCTACCTCCTTTTATTGCTCATATAACTTATTTCTGTAAATAATTTAAATACCCTTTACATATTAGTATTGTTTATTATCTGTTAATATATTAGTATTTTTTGTTTTTTGGTAAAACAATTTTGACTGCTAATAATTTATAACGCTTACAATTAGCACGCCTTTCGTATAGACATACCTTGACAGTTGCCTGGGGTTGGAGCCCTTTCGTCAGGGAAGAATTTTAAATACTCCATTGCCTATTAAAATATAGTGTGATATAAGTACGTTAATGGATCTATGATATTTATACCTCTATTTCCATCAATCAATAGAGAGAGGGTGCAAGATGCCAGAGGAATTTAAGCCAGGATGTCAAAGGCCGTCCCTTAAGAAGGCTAAGCCAGAATCTGCACAAGCTAGTGAGCCAGTGCAAAACGAAGGAGGGAAAATGTTGGTTAAAGTAGGAAAACCATCACCAGAATTTTCAGCACCCGCCTTTTTTCAGGGCAAGTTTATGAATTTCGATTTATCTGAGTTCAAAGGTAAATGGGTTTTGCTTTGTTTTTATCCAGGTGATTTCACCTTTGTATGAGCAACCGAAATTTCAGCAGTTGCTGAAAAACATGCAGAACTTCAAGAATTAGGTGTTGAAGTCCTTTCAGTTAGCGTAGATAGTGTATATGTACATAAGATGTGGAATGAGCATGAGTTATCCAAAATGATAAACAAAGATATTCCCTTTGCCATGTTATCTGATCAAGATGGGAGTATTGGTAAAATGTATGGTATTTATGATGAAGACGCCGGAGTTGAAACACGAGGTCGCTTTATCATTGATCCTGATGGAATTGTCCAAGGCTTTGAAGTATTAACCCCGGCAGTGGGTCGAAATGTAGCTGAATCTGTAAGACAGATAAAAGCTTTTCAGTTAGTCCGTGAATCTAAGGGAACGGAAGCAACACCTTCTGGCTGGAGACCTGGTAAGGAAACATTAAAGCCTACACCGGATCTAGTGGGGAATGTATGGAAGGTATGGAAAGTAAGTGAAGCATTCGAAGAGTAAAATATGATTGCAGAAAAGTCAACCAATTTGGGGAAGCCACTGAAAAAGTTCCATTGTTATTAGGAGGAGCTGGAATTACCGTTA
>JANKMV010000533.1 GCA_024650095.1 Bacillota bacterium
GCGCCATTCTTGTACTGGTAAAACATATCGCTTGCAATTAGCAAGCGGCTAATGTAACCAGTACTGAAAGGCGCGCCCTTCTTGAGTTAAAAAAAAGGGGGAATTGGTGTGAAAACTCAAAAGATGGTTCGGTTGGCGGTATTAATTGCATTATGTGGTGTGGGTGGTTTTATTAAAATCCCCAGTCCTACGGGAACAGTGGCGTTGGATTCTTTACCAGGTTATTTGGCAGGGATTTTACTTGGAGGCTGGGGAGGTGCTATTGTGGGCGCGCTTGGGCACCTATTTAGTGCTTGGACGGTATCGTTGCCTTTTGGTTTACCTGCGCATGTCTATGTGGCCGTGCAAATGGCAATTTATGTAAGTATTTATGGCTATCTCTTTCGTAAAGGATATAAGATACTCGCTGTTATAGTGGCAATTATTCTCAATGGTGTGGTGGCGGCGGCCTCCTTTATCCCTTTATATGGGGCTGGATTTTTTGCAATGATGATGCCTTCATTAGTGGTAGGATCGGCGGTTAACATTATTCTGGCAACATTGTTAATGCAATCTACCGCGATCAAGAAAATAGCACAAGGTGTGGAAGCTAAATGAAATTTAGAGATCTTACTCTTATTAAGGTAGGAATAGGGCAAACGATGGTCATTGCCTGTGATTCATTAGGTGCCATCGGCGCAAAAAAGGCGGACCAATTGCAAACAAGTGGTGAAATTGTTGGTCGTCTTACAGTGCGTGTTCCCTTAATGGAAGTGGTGGCAGCGGGTGCCCAACCACTAGCCGTGGTTAATACCCTGTGTGTGGAGATGGAGCCAACTGGTCGCGCTATCATCGCTGGCATTCAGCAGGAGCTGGCGGCTGCAGGCTTTGCTGATCTGCCAATCACTGGGAGTACCGAAGAAAATATGTTGACGGTGCAAACAGGTGTTGGCGTTACAGTGATAGGCTTGGTAGCAACATCAGCACTGCGTCTTGGTGAAGCTACTAAAGGTAGCACTGTTTTCTGCGTAGGAAAACCTAAAGTTGGCGAAGAAGTATTGGCCGGAGAATCTGTGGCGGATGTACCACTGGTGCGTGCCTTACTCATGCTAGCGGATGTGCAAGAGGTTCTACCAGTGGGATCTAAAGGTATTCTATATGAAGCCAATCAATTAGCTAAAAGCGCCAATTTGACGTTCATCGCAAATGAAGTTAACGATTTGGAGCTAACTAAATCTGCCGGACCAGGAACCTGTGTATTAGTGGCGGCAAGCGCCGGATGTGCAAACGAGGTGTGTAAAATTTGTAGGTTGCCCGTCGTTTCCATAGGGGAGCTAGT
>JANKMV010000534.1 GCA_024650095.1 Bacillota bacterium
ATATAATTTCCTTTGTAGCATAAAAAAATCCCGGCAGGTTAGGTTAGCCGGGATTTTGACTTTATTTCATTTCTGCTCCAGGGACATCTTCCCCTGTCAATGCTTTATAGGATTGTTGTAACAGCTGCACGGTTAACGTTGGGTTATGTATACCAAGGCTACCGTCATTACTGACGAGCAGATGGTTATACCCCGCTTGATACAACTCATTGGGCACTTCATCCATTTCCGTGCCACTGGCATCCTTAAAGATAACTGCTCCTTGGCCACTTTCAAAAGTTCCACCGTCGAGCTCGGTGGCTATTGTTTCACTTAAAAGTGCTAGCAAACCTTCCACTTCCGTCTGGAAGCCTTCGGTATTACCATCACCATCGTAATCGCCACCCGCTTCGAGATTGGCATCGGTAATATCTTGGTGACACTGACTACAAGCATCCTCAATACTATCGACTTTAAAGGTATGGGATGCGAAGCCTTCTTCTGTCTCCATCATATGGCACCCTATGCACGTATCATCAATGTTCACATGCGCACTGGTATTACCATACTCAAATCCTTCTATTCGTATGCCACCCGTACCACTGGCGATATCGGCCTGACTACTGTAATGAGGTGCAGAACGCCCTTCATCATCAATGTTAGGCACTTTACGAGAGTTATGACAAGACATACATAATGCTCCGAGTCCACCATCAACATTCTCCGCAGTGGGCAAAGTTACAGTACCCGCTTCCATCAGTTCCACACCCTGCCCTGTATGACAAGCGCGGCAATCAATACTGATGAAAAAATCTCGCTCAAGTTCTGCAATCTCCGTTTGATTCATGGCAAAAGCACCACCATCATGACAAACCACGCAATTATCCCGTTGCGCGGGTGAAAGCAAAATGTTACTATGACTGGAATCAGCCCATTGAGCCGTTAACGCATTAATATCTAGCGCTTCACCCTGGTTATTGCCATTCTGTGGGTTTGGATCCGGCTGTTCCTCATCATTGTTGCCACCACAACCCGCTACAACTATGACGGAAAACAGCAGAATTAGACCAAATAGCAACCACTTTCTCCGATGCATAAACACAACTCCTTTCAACATAGATTTTCATTTGATATCTTTGGCCTAACTCACATCATTTATGTATTTTTTGTGACAAAATACGAACAAATTTCAGTACAGTGCTCTAGCTAAATGCAGGCGAATATTTTTTTTACATAAGAAAGGCGTTCTTATTCAAGTTCCCGCAACAGCGCCTTTCAATACTGGTTACATTAGCCGCTTGCTAACTGCAAGTAATATATTTTAAACCAGTAT
>JANKMV010000535.1 GCA_024650095.1 Bacillota bacterium
ATGGTTTCTAAAAAACTCTGTATTTCTGTTAACATAAAACTACTTCCTTTCTCAAGCATATAAACTCTCACAGGAACTAGGGTATAGTGGCGACCGCTGGTAGATAATTCTAATTTATCCTGTTTTAAAACTAAAAATCTCTCGTAACTGCTCATTTGACATTTCCGTCAGCCAAGTCTCCCCAGCGGAAACCGTCATTTCAGCCAGTTCTTTTTTTGCGGTAAGCATGCCGTCTATTTTCTCTTCCAGCGTACCCAGTGTAATAAAACGATGAACCGTAACATTTTTATCCTGTCCAATACGGTATGCTCGGTCCGTAGCTTGATCCTCCACCGCAGGATTCCACCACAAATCATAATGCAAGACATGACTTGCTTCTGTTAAATTCAAGCCAGTTCCCCCGGCCTTTAGCGACACCACTAATAATGGACAACCATCTTTTTCCTGAAAAGCATCCACAAAACGCTGCCGTTTCTTCCGTTGCAGGCCACCGTGGAAAAAGGAGACAGCCAAGCCCAATTCTACTTCAATCATTTTGACAAGCAGTTCGCCCATTTCACGATACTGTGTAAAAATTAATGCTTTTTCCCCTTCATCCAAGATTTGTTGCAGCAAGGCCAACGTCATCTCTGCCTTACCAGAAAAGGAGGAGCGAGCTAATCCTTTGTGCGAAAAGTGTGCAGGGTGATTGCAAATTTGTTTCAACCATGTCATTAAGCGTAAAATTAAACCCCGTCGTGCCATACCGTCACTCTCACTAATCCCTGACAACTCTTGCTGAATCACTTCTTGGTACAGCGCTGCCTGTGCCGTGGTTAAGCGGCAAAATTCATTTTTAACAATTTTATCAGGCAAATCTGTTATGACCTTTTTATCCGTTTTCATGCGACGCAAAATAAAGGGCGACGTTGCTTTACGCAAGAGGGTGACCCGCTCGTGATCACGATATTTTTCAATGGGCACAGCAAATCCGCGAGCAAAACTTCGTCGACCTCCCAAGAATCCCGGTAAAAGAAAATCAAAAATACTCCACAGTTCATCAAGGCGGTTCTCCACCGGTGTGCCCGTCATGGCTACAAAACCTGCCGCCTTCAATTCTTTTAAAGCTTGTGCCTGACCACTATCCGCATTTTTAATATTTTGTGCCTCGTCAATGACTAAAAGACCCCACCGGATACGGGCAAAGACCTCACTATCATTACGGACCACGCCATAGGTGGTAAGAATAACATCTACGTCATCTGTTTCCAGTTTACGGTCAGGCCCATGGCAGACAGACACCCGCAAATGCGGTGCAAAACG
>JANKMV010000536.1 GCA_024650095.1 Bacillota bacterium
ATAAGGAAGAAGTTGCACGAAAAATTGCGCCCGTGCTGGAGATGGAAGAAGCTCGTGTTTTAGAATTAATTAGTCAACAAACAGATTCAGTTTACCTCAAGCGACAAATGCCAGAAGATGTTTCACAGGAGATCCGGCTACTGGAATTGGATGGCATTTATTTTGCACCGGAACCAAAGCGGTATTATCCACATAGCACGCTGGCGTCACAGCTGCTAGGTTTTGTGGGAATCGATGAAGGATTGGCCGGTTTAGAAAACCAGTATGAAGCTGAATTGAGGGGCCAAGATGGTCGTATTGAACTACAAACAGATGGTAGGGGCAAGCAGATTCCTCAGGGTGTACAGCGGTTCATTCCACCAGTGGAGGGTTATGATCTCGTTTTAACCATTGACCAAAACATTCAGTTTATAATGGAGAGGGAAATGGAACGGGTGATGTTGGAGTCACGTCCTAAACATATCGAAGCCATTGCGGTGGATCCCAAGACGGGAGAAATTTTAGCTGTTAGTGGCATGCCGGATTTTGATCCTAATGATTATGGTTCTTTTCCGCAAGAAACGTGGAAGCTAACGCCTGTGGCTAATACCTTTGAGCCTGGTTCTACCTTTAAGCTTATTACTTTGTCTGCTTCCATTGAGGAAGACAAATATAATTCCACAGAAGGGTTTTTCTGTAGCGGTTATGCCAAAGTAGCCGGTACATCCATCGGTTGCTGGACTCGTGGTCGCGGCGGACATGGCGCCATAAACTTTACCGAAGTGGTATTGGGCTCCTGTAATCCTGGCTTTATTGAACTGCAGCAACGCATCGGCGCCGATACACTGATGAACTACGTTAAGGCGTTTGGTTTTGGGCAAAAAACAGGGATCGATGTGATTGGTGAGGGCACAGGGATTCTATTTTCAGAAGAGCAATATGGACCGGTGGAAGCGGCGACGACGGCCTTTGGGCAAGGTGTATCGGTAACACCGCTACAGCAAGTGATGGCCGTGTCAGCTATGATCAATGGTGGCTATTTAATGAGACCCTATATCGTCAAGGAAATGCGTGATCCGGATGGCAATGTGATCTCGCAAAAAGCACCGCAAGTTGTGCGACGTGTTATATCAGAAGAGACATCCAATGAAGTGAAACGTATTATGGAACTTGTGGTCACTGAGGGTGGGGGCATGAACGCCTACATAGAAGGCTATCGCATGGGTGGTAAAACGGGGACAGCACAAAAAGTTGGTTCTGGCGGACGCTACATCGATGGGGAGTATA
>JANKMV010000537.1 GCA_024650095.1 Bacillota bacterium
TCAGCGGAAAACCCAGTGATTTGTAGAGGAAGATCTCCTACAATAGCAAGGATGGGATAGTCGGCAATAAGCGATAATAGTTTCATGATCAATCCTCCGAAGAAGCTTAGATAGTAGTACCGTAATGAGTACGTATACTTTGTCATTATTCCCCGAAGTTTAGAAAGAATTGCAAAAAAAAGTAGCAATGGATAGGTTGCTACTAATGCAAACATATTTATGCTTCTTTTTTTATCGTAGCATGCTTTTCTGCTTTGGGCCAGGTCGGCGTCATCACGCCGCCGGAGATAATCATTTTAATGGCTTCTTCCACTGTCATTTCCAGAGGAATGAGTTCAGTGCGTGGCACAAGGAGCATCATCCCTGACGTCGGGTTGGGTGTGGTGGGGATAAAGACGGGCACAACCTCCTGCGCTGTTTTGACTTGGACCTCTCCTGCTCCCTGAGCTGTAATAAAGCCGATGGCGTACAATCCCCTGCGTGGGTATTCCACCATGGCGACTGATTGAAAGAGTTGTCGCCTTTGAGCGGAAAAGGCATCGAGAATTTGACGAGCCGCCGCATAGATGGGTTTAACCAAAGGAATTTGTAATACCACGGTCTCGAGTAAATGCAGTAGTTTTTTACCCACCACATTGGAAGCAAAGAGGCCGATCAGATAGATAAAGACGATGGTCACGAGAAATCCTAGCCCTGGAATATTGCGGCCCAAATATAAGGGTACTAAACGTCCTAAGAATGAATCTATAAGGGTAAAGGTAAAGTACAATACGTAAATGGTGACCATAGAAGGTAATACCACCAACAAACCGGTGAGAAAGTGGCGTCGTATGGAGCGAATAAAATGCACCTCCTATCTTATTTTTTTACGTTCACTTTTCCCATATCACAATACTCTACAATGGGGCAGCTGTCACATTTTGGGCTACGAGCTGTACAGATATAGCGCCCATGTAGGATTAACCAGTGATGGGCCTGTGACCAGTGAGCGCGGGGAATGGCACGCATCAGTTGCTTTTCTGTTTCAAGGGGTGTTTTGGCTTTGCCAATACGATTGGCGACGCGAAAAACATGGGTATCCACAGCGAGTGCGGGAATACCAAAGGCAACGGACAACACAACGTTGGCAGTCTTTCTTCCCACTCCCGGCAAACTCTGAAGCTCCTCGCGAGTTTTTGGCACTTCTCCATTATATGTGGTCAGCACCGCTTGTGCCGTGGCCACTAAATGCTTACTTTTGTTGCGAAAAAG
>JANKMV010000538.1 GCA_024650095.1 Bacillota bacterium
CCCAAGTCGTTTGACTTGGGCTTACTGTACCGATGAAAGTAGCGCACAAATTCGGGGTTGTGTGATTGGGCCAACAAGCGCGGAACGGTCAAGACCGTTCCCTACTCTCTATCAATGCAATCGTACCGACTTTATTGATTGGAAACACGGGATTAAACGTAAATTTATTGTAGCAAAAGCACGTTATGTGAACTGATTCAGTGCGCTTTTCTGAAATTATGGTTTTTGGGCATCAATTTCTTCCTGTAAGGTGGCTACTCTTTCCCTCGTTAATTTATAGCCCAGTGCGAGGATGCATGCGGCTATTAATGCCAGCACTCCTGGAATGACCATATTCACGCTGATTATTCCCTTTTTCAGGGCATCAGACGCTGTTGCTGGATCTGCCCCAGCAACAAAACCAACGGCTGCCAGAACAATGGGGATAACCGTACCTCTGGAGATAATCGCTGTTTTTAGTGAGAGGTTCATGAGCCCCATTACGAATGGCGTTGCATTCTCACCAGTTTTCCATTCGCTGTAAACCGCAGTATCTGTATACAACGCTACAAGAGTAGCCCCCAACAAACCAAGGAATAGTCTTGCTAAGACGGCAAAAACAAAAAACATCGTAACGTCCATAGCTAGATAGTTGCCTATAATCAAAGATGCGCTGGTGAGAAGGAGCCCCACAATGGCTGTCGTGCGAGTTGTGAGTTTTTTTATTAGTGATGCACTCATATAGGCGCCTAGAACAGCTGCAATGGAGCTGGTTAGGAGATACGGTCTCATCAAAGCCGCGTTTTGTGCCACATACTCAAAATAAAACATAGCGGCTGCAGTAATGATAAAGAATGTCATAAATCTAAAGAAGTCAGCTGCCAATAAAACGATAAGAGGCGGGTTTTTAAAAAGGCTTTCGAACATTTTGCGAATCGATACTTTTTGCGATTGCGGAGATGCTTTGGCCCTTTCAGATTCTTGCTCGCCTGTAAGCTCATACCCTTCCGTCATTTTAAAGACAGTATAGTAGCCCAGCATCATTAGGAAAGCCATAGCCCCAGCGAGTAACGTATACCCCAATACTTCATTGCCGGTGGTATTGCCAATATATATGGCTAATGGTTGTCCAATATAGGAAAAAAACACACCGGCTAGGGATGTCCAAGTAGCGCGCCTGGAGGATAGAAAGCCACGTTCTTCTGGATTTGTTGCCAAAACCGAGATTAATGATACGTTTCCGACCCAAGCAATATTCCAAACAATAT
>JANKMV010000539.1 GCA_024650095.1 Bacillota bacterium
GGTGGCTACTGCGGGTAAAGATTTTGCCTCGTCCCGTGATTTTACCCATGCGCACGTGGGTGCGGCCACATAAGCAGGGTTCTACGGTCAGCGTGGTAATATCACGTGTACGATAGCGGATGACGGGCAGCGCTTCTTTCGTGATTGTGGTTAGCACCAGTTCCCCTTTTTCACCAAGGGGAAGTACAACACCCGTGATGGGGTCAATAATTTCTGGAATGAAGTGATCTTCAAAAATATGCAGGCCACACTTCTCATCACACTCAATGGCAACACCAGGGCCTATAATTTCACTGAGTCCATAAATATCAATGGCCGTAATGCCAAGGCGAGTTTCAATTTGTTGGCGCATATTTTCCGACCAGGGCTCGGCGCCAAAAATGCCCGCCTGCAATTTAAGATCGGCCGGCTCTATCCCCATTTCTGCCATCACTTCAGCAATAAACAAGGCGTAGCTGGGGGTACAGGTGAGAATATTGGTGCCAAAATCTTTCATCACCATAATTTGACGTTGCGTGTTACCTCCAGAAATGGGAATAACGGCGGCACCAACCAATTCGGCGCCATAGTGTACGCCCAGTCCACCGGTAAAAAGTCCATAGCCGTAGGCGTTTTGCACCACAGAGTTACGAGTGGTGCCTGCACTGGTTAAGGAACGGGCCATCAGCTCGGACCAAGTCGCAATATCATTGCGCGTATAACCGACGACGATGGGCTTTCCCGTGGTGCCGGATGATGAATGATAACGAACAATTTCATTTTGCGGTACCGTAAAGAGTCCAAAGGGATAGGTATCCCTAAAATCTTTTTTCACAGTAAAGGGAAGAGCCGATAAATCATCCAGACTACGGATATCACCCGGTTCAACTCCCGCTGCCTGAAAAACGCGACGGTAATGCGGGACGCTGTTAAATACCCGTGCTACCGTCGTTCTCAACCGCTTTAATTGTAACTGCTGCAGCCGATCCCGTGACATGCATTCCGCTTCGCGATTCCAATACAAACCAAGACCTCCCTTCAATTCTAAAAACTCACAAAGAGTCTTGTAAAGCAAACAATTTCTACAACTTGTACCCTATATCCTGCAAGAAGCGGCAAATCAAAGTTTTAGAGCAGTCTTGCTGCCTTCTTATGTGCCATCTTAGTCAAAAAGCGACGATATGATCGCGAATTAAGCATGTCTATGCATAAGCGGCAAAAAAAAGAATACCCATATAACAAGGATTTTACACGATAATGACGAGC
>JANKMV010000053.1 GCA_024650095.1 Bacillota bacterium
GTCAGGTCTTTTACCGTTTACTCCTTGATAGTTTTATTATTAGTGTAGGGAACGGTCTTGACCGTTCCGTTCTGGTGAGAAAACCGATATTTAACGGACATGCAAACGCGCCCCTACGTAATTTGTTATTCAGCGAGTCCCCCTGAATCTACAGAAAAATAAAAGAAACGGCACGCTATTGTGCGTACCGTTTCTTTTATTCGTTTTGCTATTATTTATTTTGGGTAGGGTTATGCTCATTGAGAAAGCATGGATGATCACATCACCAGGCGGAACGGTCAAAACCGTTCCCTACATTTGGGAATGCCATATTTGTCACTTTCGTTCTTCTTATATATTTTGAAGGTCCTGTGTATGTTTATTGTGGTTCTGTGTATATTTATTGTGGTTCTGTTTTACTCTTTGTGTAGGGGGCTGTAGCGAAAACTAAGTTTCGTTACAGCCCCCTTTTCTTATTAAACCTATTATTTTTACGCTTACTTATTATTAAGTTTTGCATGGGCCGCAGCGAGGCGAGCAATGGGTACTCTGAAGGGGGAACAGGAAACATAGTGTAAGCCCACAAGGTGACAAAATTCGATGGATGATGGGTCTCCACCATGTTCGCCACAAATACCAAGCTTAATGGCTGGCTTGGTAGCACGACCTTTTTCAGCAGCCATTTTCACTAGGCTCCCCACACCTTCACGATCTAAAACAGCAAAGGGATTCTCTGGGAGAATTTTTTGTTGCAGATAGTGAAGAAGGAACTTTCCTTCAGCATCGTCTCGTGAATAACCAAAGGTAGTTTGCGTAAGATCATTGGTACCAAAGGAGAAGAAATCGGCATATGTTGCGATTTGGTCAGCCGTTACACATGCACGTGGCAGTTCAATCATTGTTCCCACTTGATATTCAAAACGGCAACCTGCTTCAGCCATTACATCTTCGGCGGCTTGCACAACTAGAGCACGCATCAGTTTCAATTCAGTAACATGTCCGACCAAGGGGATCATTATTTCCGGCACAATGTTACTCCCTTCAGCGAGCAGTGTGGCAGCGGCCCGAAAAATAGCAAGCGCCTGCATACGATAAATGGCAGGGGTAACCAAGCCTAGACGGCAACCACGGTGTCCTAGCATGGGGTTATACTCATGGAGTCCACGAACCTGCTTTAAGAGTTCTTCCTTCTCTCGTAGCTGCTGTGGGTCGTTACCACGCTCTTGCAGCAGTGTAACATCCACGAGTAAATCTTCTTGGTTAGGTAAAAATTCGTGCAGCGGTGGATCGAGTAAACGAATAGTAACTGGGAAGCCGTCCATGGCACGGAAGATTCCTTCAAAGTCGCTCTGTTGCATCGGTAACAACTTTGCGAGCGCACTGTCCCGTTCCTCTTCATTGTTAGCCAGGATCATTTGTTGCACCACGGGTAGACGCTCTTGAGACATAAACATATGCTCTGTACGGCATAGCCCAATCCCTGTAGCG
Organism: Bacillota bacterium; assembly: GCA_024650095.1. Taxonomy (GTDB): domain Bacteria; phylum Bacillota; class Dethiobacteria; order Dethiobacterales; family Dethiobacteraceae; genus JANKMV01. The sequence goes on from JANKMV010000053.1 coordinate 1,468, forward strand.
CCAAATTGACGGGCTTTTTGTGCATCCTCCGGTGTATCTGCATTGGCACGTACACCTAAGTCCTTCGTGGCGTCTGTCCACTCCAATAGTGTAGTAAATTCATCAGAAAGGACAGGATCGATGAGTTCAACCATACCAGCATAGACTTCACCATTAGACCCATCAATGGATAGCACATCTCTTTCTTTGAAGACGCGGTCACCCACCGTCATCGTTTTAGCCGCTACATTAATTTTAATATCTTCACACCCTGATATACATGATTTACCCATACCACGCGCAACAACAGCCGCATGGCTAGTCATCCCACCACGACTTGTCAATACGCCTTGCGCCGCCACAATACCGTGAATATCATCTGGGGTGGTTTCGGGGCGTACAAGAATTATTTTTACACCCTCACTCGCTAAACGGTCTGCCTCATCAGCATCAAAGACAATCTCCCCAGAAGCCGCACCAGGGGACGCGGGTAAGCCTTTGGCTATAAATTCAGGTTTAGCATCAGGGTCCATGCGGCGGTGTAAGAGTTGATTAAGCTGCGCTGGGTCAACGCGTAGAAGCGCTTCTTCCTTTGTTAGTACACCTTCTTCTGCCATATTGACTGCAATCTTAACGGCTGCAGCTGCCGTCCGTTTTCCAGTTCGTGTTTGCAATAAATAAAGTGTACCCCGCTCCACGGTAAACTCAATATCTTGCACATCGCGATAATGCTTTTCAAGTAAGTCGCAAAGTTCGGTAAACTGCGTGTAGATCGTAGGGAGGTGATCTGCCATTTTAGCAATATCCAATGGCGTACGAATGCCAGCCACCACATCTTCACCCTGAGCATTAACGAGAAACTCACCATACAGCTTGTTGGTACCATCTGAAGGGTTACGTGTAAAAGCAACACCCGTTCCACTGTCGTCACCAAGGTTACCAAATACCATAATTTGCACGTTGACCGCCGTTCCCAGATGGTCCGGTAGCTTATGAATCTGGCGATATACGATGGCCCGCTGGTTATGCCAAGAATCAAAGACCGCTTGGATGGAAAGGATTAACTGATCTAGAGGATCTTGAGGAAATGGTTTTTTAGTTTCTTTTAAGACAATTTTCAAATATTCCTTAACGAGTTCTTGTAGTGCTTCTCCATTAAGCTGAGTATCATACTTAACATCTAACGAGCGCTTCTTCTCTTCTAAAGCACGTTCAAAATAAAAGTGGTCAACCTGTAAAACTACATCAGAGTACATTTGAATAAAGCGGCGGTAACAATCATACGCGAACCGTTCATTCCCCGAGGCTTTTGCTAACCCTACCACCGTTTCGTCATTTAAACCCAAATTAAGCACGGTATCCATCATCCCCGGCATGGAGAATACAGAGCCGGAGCGCACTGAAACTAGTAAAGGGTCATCTTTATCACCAAAACGTTTTCCTGTACTTACTTCTAGTGTACGAAGAGCAACCATGACTTCTTCCCGAAGTTCATCCCAAATAATTTGCTCACGCTTGAAGTATTCACGACAAGCATCTGTGGAAACCGTAAAACCTGTGGGTACTGGAAGACCAATTCTGGTCATTTCTGCCAGGTTTGCACCTTTACCCCCTAATAATTCCCGCATTTGAGCATTTCCTTCGGCAAACAAATAGACGTTCTTATTTTCCATCCCGCGGCTCCTCCCTGACTATTTGTAGTATTTTATTGGCCACTTCTTCCACGGCCTTATTTGAAACATCAAAGATGGGACAACCCACTTTGCGCATAATACCTTCAGAGTATTCTAGTTCTTCTAGAATTCGCTCCAGGCTTGCATAATTCGCTTGGGCATGCAAACCAAGCGCCTTTAATCTTTCTGCGCGAATTTCATTCAGTTGTCGAGGATTAATGGTTAAGCCTATCACTTTGTTCGATGGTACCCAAAACAATTCCTCCGGGGGCTCTACCTCAGGCACTAAAGGCAGATTAGCGACCTTCAAGCGCTTGTTAGCAAGATACATGGATAAAGGCGTTTTCGAAGTACGAGACACTCCAACCAAAACAACATCCGCTAAGAGCATCCCCCGCGGATCCTTACCATCGTCATACTTAACGGCAAACTCAATGGCTGCAACACGGCGAAAGTAGTCTTCATCTAAACGGCGGATCAAACCGGGCTCTAAATGGGGATCTATGCCCATTAAACGACCAAATGCATCCATCATGGGCCCCATTACATCCACAGAAAGCACTCCATGGCGTTCACTTTCCGCACGGATTGTTTCTCTAAATTCGGGTAAAACCAATGTATAGGCTACCAAGGCATTACCTAGGGAGGCCTCCTCTACTACATCGATGATCGTATCAATATCCGTAACAAAAGGTATGCGGCGAATCTCAACATGCCCTGAATTAAATTGGCTTGCCACAGCTTTAACAACGAATTCTGCGGTCTCTCCAATGGAGTCTGAAACCACATATACGACCGGTTTACGCTTTATTTCTTCCAAACGTCCTGTCACCTCTCTAGCGGCCTTCGCCTAATTCCAATAACAAACGGGTCAGGTTCGTCTTGGTTACCCGACCCACAACTTTATAATTATGCTGATCCTGTACTCGTACCACAGGTAAAGAATCCACTTCATGTTCACAAAGTTTGTTCACCACATCTAACATGGTTTCATCTTCGGTTACCGTGTGAACCTGTGGCATCCGTGTCATAATCACACCCACTGGTATTTGGTGCAAATCTACACCTCCCAATGCCGTTTTAAGAAAATCCTTACGGGAGACAACGCCTTGCAGAAAACTGTTTTCATCTACGACAAAAAGCGTACCCACATCATCTAAGAACAAAGATACTATGGCATCGTAGACCGTTGTTTGTTCTCGGATAACAATGGGACGACTTTTAATATCTCCAACTGTAAAACGCGACAGTATTTCTGAGATACCCGTAATCATATTGCCCGTATAAAAATAACCGACGCGTGGCCGTGCGTCTATAAACCCAAAAGTGGAGAGAACAGCCAGATGTGGACGCAAAGCAGCCCGGGATAGACCTAATTGGGATGCAATCTCTTCTCCAGAAATGGGCCCATCTTTTTTTATTATTGCCAATATTTCCTTCTGCCTTGGATTGAGTTCGATTGTTGGCCCCTCCCGCCCGTTTAAATAGTATACACTATATCTAGTGAAAACCTTATATAGTATATACTATATGCGTCCCCTGTTTCCTGCCTGCCACTTTTATTTTTTTTCTTGCACAATTTTTGAGATATCACCGAGGGTAAAGAAGAGATCTTTCACTAAGGAAAGTAAAAGCAAACGATTTTGCCGTACGGAAGCGTCTTCCACCATCACCATCACATCAGTAAAGAAACGTTCTATGGGATTGTAAAGAGGAAACAATGCAGAAAAAACGTCCGCAAAGTCAGCTCGTGCTATACCGATGTCAACAGCGTCCTGGGCAGCCAGCACTGCTTGGTAAAGATCGTTCTCCGTAGCATTTATAAACAACGCAGAATCAACTTCAGCGCCGGCAACAAAATCACGTGTCAGATTGGCCACTCGTGTAAATGGCGTTAGTACCCACGTCAATTCGGGTGAAGCCAACTTAGTCTGTAGTACTTGGGCGCGTTGCCAAAGACCTGGCAAGTCACGTGTCGTGCCAGCCAAAACTGCATCAATTACATCGTATCGCAAGCCCTGTTCCGCAAAATTATAACGAATTCGCTGTATAAGAAAATTCTCAAGCTCACTTTGCACTTCACTTTGCGGTCGCTGCATTTGATTCGCTAACCCTACCAACGCCAATGCAGATAATTTTGGCATGGAGATGGACAAGTTATGCGCAGCAAGGGTAGAGATAACACCGCTAGCACTGCGACGCAGAGCATAGGGATCTTGCGAACTTGTGGGGATCATGCCAAGAGCGAAAGAGGATGCTATAGTATCCATTTTGTCAGCCAACGCAACAAGCGCTCCTGCAAGACTCACAGCGGGCTTGTCATTGGCAAAGCGTGGTGCATAATGCTCCTCAATAGCGCTGGCGACATCATTGCTCTCGCCTGAGAGACGGGCATAATGCATGCCCATGGTGCCTTGTAATTCTGGGAACTCATACACCATATGGGTCACTAAATCTGCTTTAGCCAGCAAGGCAGCACGTTGAGCCGTCTCTTTGATCGGGTCTGTTACTTGGAGTTCATCTGCTAGCGTTTGCACTAAGTGCATTAGCCTAGCTGTTTTTTTGCGCATGGAGCCCAGTGGTTCCATAAAGATAATGGTATCCAACGCATCCACATAAGCGTCTAATGGTTTTTTTCGATCTTCATCAAAAAAGAAGCGAGCATCCGCTAAACGAGCACGCAATACCCGTTCATTACCTGCACGAACATTGGCTTCATATTCCTCTTTGGTACCGTTACTGATGGTAATAAAATAGGGCATAAGGTGCTCGTTTGCATCAAACACAGGGAAATAGCGCTGATGAGCACGCATGGCGGTAATTAAAACCTCCTGTGGAACTTCTAAATAATTTTGAGCAAAGGTACCCGTAACTGCGCGTGGGTATTCCACGAGGTTAACCACTTCTGCAAGCAAATCTTCATCAAGAGTAGCATGGCCACCAAGTTGAGCGGCGGCTTGCTGGACTAAAGCCACAATGCACGCCTCGCGCTCCGCTGGATCAGCCATGACAAAACTTTGCCGCATTACGTCTGCATAGGTAGCGGCAGCGGGCACAACAGTACGAGCAGGGGCTAGGAAACGATGTCCATAGGTCACATTACCCGACTCAAGGCCCGCGAAAGAAAACGAGATTTTTTCACTGCCCCACAGAGCTGTCAACCAACGGATGGGGCGGGCGAAGCGAATATCCTTACTATACCAAAACATGGGTTTGGGAAAAGTCAGACTCCGGATCAGCCGCTCACATACGTCTGGCAAAATGGCAAGCACATCACGACCCTCTTCACTACGAAGGGCGAAGATATAGGGGACTCCCGCCACTTCTTCAGTAAAAAGATCCGCCACATTCACCCCTTGTGAACGGGCAAAGCCTAAAGCTGCCTTACTGGGATTGCCATCGGCATCATACGCTGCTTTTACAGCAGGTCCTTTCTTCTTCTCATGTAAATCTTGTTGCTGCTCCGCTACATCTGCCACGAGGATAGCTAAGCGGCGCGGTGTGCCAAAAAGCGCAATCTCACCATGTGCAAGTCGCTCACTTTGCATTTCCTTACTAAAGTTTTCTTTAAACTGTTGCAATGCCGGGGCCATAAAACGCGCCGGAATTTCTTCTGTCCCGATTTCTAAAAGGAAAGCTTCTTTAGACATGATCAGCACTCCTTTCTGTCCGCAAAAGGGGAAAACCCAGTTCTTCTCGTTGTTTTACATAGCCCTGCGCACCCAGCCTAGCGAGACTACGAACACGTCCAATATAGGCAGTTCGTTCAGCGACACTAATGGCACCACGAGCATCGAGTAAGTTGAATGTGTGTGAACACTTGAGCACTTGATCATAACCAGGTAAAACCAAACCCTGCTCCAATAAGCGCCTACTCTCCTTTTCATGCATGGCAAAGAGTGTAAACAGCATGTCCGTATCGGCTTGCTCAAAACTATACACAGAATGCTCCACCTCAGCACGATGGAATATTTCCCCGTAGGTAATAACACCATCGACCCACTGTAGGTCATAAACATTATCTTTATTTTGTATGTACATCGCGATACGCTCAAGTCCATAGGTTATTTCGGAAGAGACGGCGTCGACATCGATCCCCCCCACCTGCTGGAAATATGTAAACTGTGTAATCTCCATACCATCCAGCCATACTTCCCAGCCCAATCCCCAAGCACCTAGTGTAGGCGATTCCCAGTTGTCTTCCACAAAACGAATATCGTGTTCTTCCGGCACTATGCCCAACTCTCGCAAACTTGCCAAATATAAATCCTGAATATTGGCTGGTGCCGGTTTCATAATCACCTGGAACTGATGATGTTGGAATAAGCGATTAGGGTTCTCTCCATAGCGCCCATCCGTGGGACGCCGGGAAGGTTCCACATACGCCACAGCCCAGGGTTCCGGCCCTAAAGCACGTAAAAAAGTGGACGGGTTCATCGTCCCTGCACCTTTTTCCACATCATACGGTTGTGCTAAAATACAGTTTTGTTTAACCCAAAAATTTTGCAAAGTAAGAATCATGGCTTGAATATCCACAAGTAACACCTCCAAAAATTAGTGCAAGAAAAGTTTGCTTGCTTGTTGCAAGGGATAGTTTACAAAAAAAAGGAACTCCGTCCCATAGGGACGGGAAGTTCCCGCGGTTCCACCCTATTTGGCTCACACATGTAAGCCCACTTTAACCATTCACCGTTTATATGAAGCGCCTTTCCCATGTGTTTAACCAGACCGGGCTTCCACCAATCCCCGGTTCGCTAGCTGGCGCACATCGTACTCCTCTTCACGGCGTTTTTAATTTGACATAACTGTAACAAAAACAGGGTCACACGTCAAGTCATTTGCTGTGTTTGCAGTTATTTATTCGTTTATGTCGGTGACCAACTAGGATCTTCAAGCTCTGGAACATATTCGGGCACATCCACTTCCAACGTGTACTGAGCCATCAACAAACCCATAGCACTAAGTGCAGTAGCACGTGGGGCCAGCAGAGCACCTGCGATGCCGAGTGTGGCAGGGAACTCAATGAGTGTACCATCATCGTTTTTTACCCGAATACGAGTTCTACTTCCTTTATGAAAAACTCGTTTCATAGGACCCATCACATTATCAGAAACCATACTTTTCATCTCGTCCATTTCCATGTTCATTTCCACGTCTAGATCACCCTCCTCACCTTCCATAATGACGAGTGCTTCCACCACGTCTCCACTTGCTTCTTCGAGTAGTTCTCTCGCTTCCGTGTAATTCAACCCAGTTCGATCGCGCACTAGGTCAATTTTTTGAAGGGTAATATCCATTTTATCTGCCCTCCTTTGGCATTGATATAGCTAGTTTGTCTCAAGGACAGATAAAATATTTTATCCATTGATAAAGCAATTTAAATAAAACCTGTTTTTAGTAAAAAATCGAGTGATTTAAGATTGGTCACCCCTAATGAATGGGTTAACATATCCATACTTATGCGATGAATTTCCTGACCTACCGCCTTAGGTATAACGCAAACAGATAATTTATGAAAACCAAACTCCAGTAAGCGCTTGGTAGTGGCCACCGTTGGTGCACTTACGGGATAACTCTCTACCGGATGTGGGCAAGTAGCACAAAGCAAAATGCCTTCAGTAGGATCAAAACGGTATGAACCGCTTGTACTTCCACACGAGCGACAGCCCTCTAATGCTGGACGGATGCCCAGCTCATCCAATAAACTAATTTCAAAACAACGAGCCACACGAGCCGGATCTTTATCCTGCTCAAGAGCCTCTAGTGCGGTCAGCAATAACATAAACATAGCGTCTGCCGGCCGTACTTCCAGTAATGTGCGTTCACATAATTCACAAAAATACTGGGCATACGCAAGACGCTCGAGGTCACTATTCAGCTTCGCATATGATTTTATTCGTTCTCCTTGTATGAAGGTATAGAGAGTGCGACCTTGATGCAACAGAAAACGCCCTAACGTTAAGGGCTCTACCAAGGCTGAAAACTTACTCTTGGTTTTACGACTCCCCCGTGCTACCGCAGTGACAATTCCCACTTCCCGTGTCAGGAGCGTCACCATCTTATCTGCTTCCCCTAAACTGCGCACCCGCAGTACCACTGCATGACACCGTAACTCAGCCACCTAGACATCCCCTATTCCATTTCCAGACCGAATGACTGCCAAGACGCTTCTTTATTCCGCCAATCAGCTTTCACCTTAACCCATAGTTCAAGATAAACAGCGCTACCTAAAAGTGCTTCAATGTCTAATCGTGCCATTTTACCCACTTCTTTAAGCATTAAACCCTTTTTGCCAATGATAATGCCCTTTTGTGAATCACGTTCTACATAGATATTTGCTTGGATATCTATCAGTTCCCTTCCTTGGCGAGGAGCCATGCCCGCAATTTCGACCGCCACAGCGTGGGGAACCTCATCACGAGTGAGTTGAAGAACTTTCTCCCGGATCAGTTCGGCCACAATGAGACGTTCAGGTTGGTCAGTAATCATTTCAGGGGGATAGTACTGTGGTCCCTCTTGAAGATGATAAAGCATGAGCGATACTAGTGCTTCTTGATTTGTACCCTCTAGAGCGGAAATGGCGAGAGCACCAGCAAAGGGATAGCGGGCTTGGTAATACTCCACCAATTCTTGGGCTCTTTTAGTACCGCTACTATCAGATTTGTTGACAACTAAAATAACGGGTGTATCTACCGCTTTTAGCTGTTCGATTACAAACTCATCACCTGTTCCCGGACCCGCAGCTGCATCAGTTAAAAAGAGAATGACATCCACCTCACGCAAGGTACGCAAAGCAACTTTTACCATTTTCTCACCTAATTTATGCTGCGGTTTATGAATACCAGGGGTATCTAGAAAAATCATTTGATATTCATCTGTTGTAAATATACCCCGGATTTGGTTACGTGTGGTTTGTGGTTTTTCAGAGATAATGGCCATTTTTTCGCCAATGAGGGCATTCATTAAGGTTGATTTACCCACATTAGGACGCCCAATCAATGCTATAAAGCCAGAACGATACATATTTTTACCACCTCGAGTGTAGTTTCTCTATTTAGGGTGAATTATCCTGCAGGTACAACCATCCGTGAGCGGAACGGTCAAGACCGTTCCCTACACAAAACGGGTGAATTATCCTGCAGGTGGATCTATACGTGAGTACACGCATCCTTTTAAATACTGGCACATTAACACTAGCTATTTGCAAATGGTAACTTCCC
>JANKMV010000540.1 GCA_024650095.1 Bacillota bacterium
CAGATAAAGATACGGATGCAGACATCCAATCACTGCAGCAAATACTTCTATATGGCTTAAAAGGTGTTGCCGCCTACGCTGACCATGCGCTCATCCTTGGGCAAGAAGATGATAAAGTCTATGAATTTGTTCATGAAGCCATGGCATCACTAACAAAAAGTGATTTGGATCTAAACCAATGGCTTGCTTTAGTGTTAAAATGTGGCGAAATTAACTTCCGTGCCATGGAGCTATTAGATGCTGCTAACACAGGCACTTATGGTCACCCGATACCTACTCAAGTACCGCTGGGCCATATTGCAGGGAAAGCTATTTTAGTCTCCGGACATGATTTAAAGGATTTAGCTGAACTCCTCAAGCAAACAGAGGATAAAGGTATTTATATCTATACACATGGAGAAATGCTTCCCACCCACGGCTACCCCGAACTTAAGAAACATAAGCATTTTTACGGTCATTACGGTACAGCATGGCAGAATCAGCAAAAAGAATTCGCACAATTTCCCGGTGCAATTCTTATGACCACAAACTGCCTGCAAAAGCCACAGACCACCTATGCCGACAATATTTTTACCACGGGCAACGTGGGTTGGCCTGGCATTAATCATGTAGATAATTATAATTTTAATGCCGTTATACAAAAAGCATTGGAACTACCAGGATTCACCAGCGATGAAGAAAAAAATAGCGTGACAGTCGGTTTCGCACGCAATACGGTGCTTGGCGTGGCACCCAAAGTTATTGACGCAGTGAAAAGTGGATCCATTAAGCACTTCTTCCTCGTGGGAGGTTGCGATGGGGCTAAAGCCGGACGCAACTACTATACAGAATTTGTAGAGAAAGCACCTAAAGAAAGTATCATTCTAACACTCGCTTGTGGTAAATTCCGCTTCTTTGATAAGCAACTTGGAGATATCGAGGGTATCCCGCGCTTATTGGATATTGGGCAATGCAATGACGCGTATTCTGCCATTCAAATTGCCCTCGCACTAGCTGATGCATTTGATTGTGATGTTAATGAGCTACCCCTTTCGCTTGTGCTTTCGTGGTATGAACAGAAAGCCATTGCCATCTTGTTAACATTGCTTCATTTAGGGATTAAAGACATCTTTGTTGGACCGAGTCTACCCGCCTTTATTACCCCTAATGTTTTGAACATTCTAGTGGAAAACTACAATATACGCCCCATCTCTACCCCTGAAAAGGATCTAGAGTTAATCT
>JANKMV010000541.1 GCA_024650095.1 Bacillota bacterium
CGTCCCAGTCGCAAAACTCTCCTCGTGGGAGGGTATTTGTTGGTGGTTACGCTCCTTCTTTCAGCGGCTGTTTGGCGCGGCTATTTGCCCAATCCCTTTACTATATTAGCGGGAAGCGGCAAAGAGACAGTTGTGCCCCAAATAGAAGAACCCATAGATACAGAGATTGAGGTGCCCCCTGTTCTGGACGCTGAGGAAGTTGTTGAAGGGGAAATGCCAGTTGTAGACGAACGAATAACACCCGTTTTAACACTACCAAAGGTACCGATGGTTTGGCCTTTAGAAGGGTCAGTGCTAGCCGGACACCATGAAGTATACAGAATAGGTAATACGCTACGTGCGCATGTGGGTATCGACATTAAAGCAAATGCCGATGCGGACGTGAAAGCAGCTTGGCCTGGTATTGTGGATCGTGTCACAGAAGACCCACGTCTAGGTTGGTTGCTCGAAGTGCGACACGGTGGCGGTTATGTTACCCAATACGCGAATTTGCTTGAAGAACCTTATGTTGCCGTTGGTGACGAGGTCAAGATGGGGGACACACTCGCAAAAGTCGGTGAAAGTGCAAAGTTAGATGCATCTGAGGGTATTCATTTACACTTTGCCATTTACCGTGAGGGAGAGGCCCTCGATCCTGTCCACGTTATTTCTCCCCAGTAACAGCCGTAATGGCTGTTTTTTTTTGCTTTGAAATAGCTAGCGGCGAGTGTTCCCAGTGTTGAAATGACACCCCTTTCTTGCCGAATTCTAACAAAAAGCTAAAAGGAAGGCTATTTCTTCACAAATATACTGGAAATCAAGACCAATGGAGCTTTATCTGTCATAAATGCCCCCCCTACACATATATTTTTTAACAAGATAGATTGAAGGGGGCGGCCCGATGCAGGACTACATTGAGCAACGCGTGCTGGAGATCAGCAATTATATACTGGAAACTGGAGCCACAGTGAGGCAGGTGGCAAAAATATTTGGTGTTTCTAAATCTACCGTACATAAAGATGTAACTGAGCGACTCCCCTATATCAATCGCTTCATTGCCAGAGAGATAAAGGTTATTTTAGAGAAAAACAAAGCCGAGCGTCATTTGCGCGGTGGTGAAGCTACGCGCCAAAAATATTTAATGGAAGAGGAAATCGAAATATAAAAAAGGAAAACAGATCCAAGATAGGTATCTGTTAGCCATTACGCATAGCCGTAATGGGATCAAGCTTG
>JANKMV010000542.1 GCA_024650095.1 Bacillota bacterium
AGCTGGTAACGTTGGCAGGCCGACTGATGACGGTACGGGCGCACGGAAAAGCCACCGGCAGCCACCACACGTTCTCTATCCTGTTCATCTTCTCCGCCAAGTTTAATATCCACACCACGCCCCGCCATATTAGTGGAGACAGTAACCGCAGTATCTCCGCGAGACGCTCCGAACCAGCCACACTGGCTGTGCCGGCCAAAATGGGCCGGCCTTTTTTTTGCGCCTGCACAATAGCAGCAATTACTGCCCTGTACTTAACCTCCTGGTGAGTATAGATACTATCAGGGTAATCCTAGCGTATACAGCCTGAACATTACTCTCTATTATTAAGTATTAATGTAGGTATGCCAACTACCCTTTGAGGTAGTTTATGTTCCACAGTCATACTTTTATCTAGGATTAGAGCAAAGGCGCGCGGGCGGACTGATGCGTCATCCCTGTTAACCAAAGGTCTTTCTGACTTTACGCACCTTCCCCGGTTGGGGCAGCCAGGACAATTTAAGTATTGATAAACCATGATGATGCTCGCATAGCTGTTATCACTTTACGTTTATACTCATACAGGAAGACCGCGGGTCTTAATAATGCATTCATGGATACCAGAAACAACAAAATAGGGTTCGACTTTAGAATCTCTACTAACCCAATAAATCAATGGTTAGTAGAGATTCCGAGTAAGCCTTTTCCACGTTGTTGACCGAGTCATGGGCCGGGATTCAGTGTTTATAATAACGTCTCTAACATTTTGTTATTATAAACAAAGACATCAGATTAATATGGTTAATTTTACAAAGTTCTTATTGTTAAATATAACAGTAAAAACAAGTATATTTATGTATATACAACGTAGTTTTTTAGTTGATTATTTAGTAGAATTAAGATGCAAATCAACAAAAAATGGCTATGCCAATGGTTAATAAAAAAATTGAAGGAGGCTATATCAATGGAAAGAACTGCTAACTTAAAAACTAAAGGTGTCAATACAATAGGATTATTTACAGCACTTTATGCTGAAAAAGAGGCTATGTTAATGAAAAAGACTGCTAACTCAAAACCTAAAGATGTCAATACAATAGGATTATTTACAACTCTTTATGCTGAAAAAGAAGCTATGTTAATGAAAAAGACTGCTAACTCAAAAAACTAAAGGTACCAATCCACTATCTGAAGGATTATTTACAACGCATTAAGCTGAGAAAAGAGGATTTGCC
>JANKMV010000543.1 GCA_024650095.1 Bacillota bacterium
GACAAATTTTATCTAGAAGTTAAAATTTAAAGACATAGGGTAAATCTTACTACATAAAAGAAAAGAGGTTTAATTGATGGCAAATGTACCTAAGAGAGAAGAAGCGTATGCTCTTTTAACAGAGTATAATAAAAATGAAGGATTAGTGAAGCATGCTCTTGCTGTGGAAGCGGTCATGTTACATTTCGCTGAATTATTTAATGAGGAAGACCTAGAAAAATGGGGCGTTATCGGCCTTGTGCATGATCTTGATTACGAAATGTATCCGGAAGAACACTGTAAGAAAACACAGGAAATACTTGTTGCAAAAGATTGGCCCGAAGATTATATTCACGCCATCGTTAGCCATGGTTGGAAGCTTTGCTTTGATGTAGAGCCAGTGGAAAGAATGGAAAAGGTGCTGTATACCATTGACGAGTTAACGGGCCTTATTGCAGCTACGGCCTTAATGCGCCCGAGTAAAAGTATTCTTGATACAGAAGTAAAATCCGTCAAGAAAAAGTGGAAATCGAAGGGCTTTGCCGCGGGTGTAAATAGGGACGTTATCCAAGAGGGGGCAGATATGTTGGGTATGGAACTATCTGAAGTGATAAAGGAAACAATTATTGGTATGCGGAACGTTGCGGAGAGTATTGGCCTGCAAGGGGATAACTAATTGCTAGATCCAGGGGGAGTCTGCCACAGTTCTTTCATTTTGCACGTCCCCTGTATTGACGGTTGTTTTAGGTTCTAGCATCATGATCCAGACTTCTTCCTTGGCCACAGGCATATGCTTCACTCCTTTGGGAACAACAAAAAACTCGCCAGGCAGTAACTCAAGCTCACGGTCTTCTACTTTTAGTGTTAGCTGTCCGCGCACGACATAAAACATTTCGTCCTCGTTGGCATGGGTATGCCAGACGAATTCGCCTTGTATTTTAGCAATCTTTACATAAGCATCATTAAGCTCTCCCACAATCTTGGGTTGCCAGTGCTCCGTAAACAAACTGAATTTTTCCAGTAAATTAACTTTCTCCATGATTTTCACCTCTACCCTTTATATTTCTTATCTTGAGGTATTCTCTTTTTGCGCAAAATTTCCTTTTCGTGTACCAGGTACCATTATGCGTTATATGTTGGGGGAGAATGAAAATGAAACAAATGACCACCTCCAGGGGGGACATTATTACCATTAGAGAGGCCG
>JANKMV010000544.1 GCA_024650095.1 Bacillota bacterium
CCGCATGTGAATCCTTCCTTTTAATAAGTAACCACGTATCTTCACCATAAAGTCTTTTCGCGGTTCTAACTAAAACCCATTCTCCCTTTAATTTATTACCCTTAAGGGAAAACTGTAGTTTGCCACGGCTAATCCAATTTTGATGCAAATCGGACGTTGCCTCTATCTCATGCGGTTCGTATTCCCCCTGATCCCAAATAATGACCTTACCGGATCCGTAATCGTTGCCGGGAATAATTCCTTCAAAATCTTTATAGCCATAAACATGATCCTCTACACGAAAGGCCAACCTTTTTACCTTTGCGTCCGCACAAGGGCCTTTGGGGATAGCCCAAGAAACAAACACACCCTCCATCTCAAGTCGAAAATCCCAGTGCATATGTGTAGCATGGTGCTGTTGTACAACAAACAATAATGGCTTGTGTTGATTCATCTGATCCTCCTCTTGGTAAAAGCATACTTCTTCATTATTCACGCAAGATGCTACCCGTTTTTCTTCTTAATATAGAAAGCTACATAAATATGATCTATGTATGCATTAGAAGCTTCATTCTTCCGTGGGAATAGTAGGCCCGGGAAATTCTACTTGATAAAAGGCTAAATCGAGCCAACGGCCAAATTTATATCCTGCCTTTTTTATCAGGCCGGCGTACTGAAACCCTAATCTTTCGTGCATAGCAATGCTGTATTTGTTTGAGGCATCGATACCTGCCACCATTGTAGCATATTCTCTCTCTTTGGCCATTCGCATTATTTCTTTCAAAAGAGCTGAGCCAATGCCACGTCGCTGTTGATAAGGATGAACATAAACGGAGTGTTCGATGGTGTATTTATAGGCAGGCCACATTCTAAACGGGCCGTATGTAGCAAAACCTACAACTTCATTATCAAGGAGTGCCACTATAACGGGGTAGCCTTCTTCGAGTTTTTTTTCATACCACTCTACCCTCTCTTTGAGGGAGTGGGTTTTATAATGGTAGACAGCTGTTGTTTCTGTAATGGCGTGATTGTAGATTTCTAAAATATGCGAGATGTCAGTAATCTCTGCCATACGTATATTTAATAACATTTTAAAAACTCACCTCCACACCAGCTACGTTTATACGTTTATCTAACTGAATCAATCATAATACGCTGTACTTCTTTGGTCAACATTAAGT
>JANKMV010000545.1 GCA_024650095.1 Bacillota bacterium
GCTGTCATTCAAATTCTAGAAAATTTTGTGGTAAATTAAATGATATATCGCATATCTGATCAGAAAACGATTGCAGAGCGCATTGGGTGGGCTACTTCCTTTACACAACGGTTACAGGGACTCATGTTTACGAAGGCTTTTCCCCAAGCATACGATGGTTTCATGCTCACGCCCTGTAATTCGGTCCATACCCTGTTTATGCGCTATGCCATTGATGTCGTATTTCTTGATTTATTGCTGGTGACTGTGGCAATACGAGCCAACATGCAGCCATGGCGCATCTCAAACATTGTAAAGGGTGCAACCTATGCGTTGGAATTGCCGCAGGGAAGCAGTGAACTTTTTCAAATACGTCTAGGTGACCATTTAGCCATGAGTAATGGAAGTATGACTAAAATATGAAGGGAGGGGAGTACGTGCTTTTTCCATTGTTATTATTCTTTGTTACCATTTGTGTAGTTACGGATCTACGGGAACGCAAGATTTATAATAAAGTAATTCTTGCGGGTTTAGTGGTGGCGTTAATTGCCAATATCGTCCTGTATGGCTTTTTGTCTGCTATGATGCTAGTATTTTCGGGAATGTTTACGGGTATTATCCTCCTCATTGTACCTTTTCTTTTGGGTGGTTTAGGTGCGGGCGATGTTAAAATGTTAGGTATGATTGGCGCCTTTACCGGTACTACCATGACGGTACACATATTTTTTGCATCCGCGTTGGTTGGTGGTATTTTTGCCTTATTCACCTTACTGAAAGAAGGTCGATTTCGAATGCGCATGCAACAGATGAGCAAAGCGTTTTACTGTGCTGTTTTTGCTCGCAATAGTTTTTATTTAGAGGGTTTGCATGAAAGAACGGTGACGGTTAGAGCCATTCCCTATGGGGTTGCGTTAGCCGCTGGAGTATTAATTATCTATATTATGGGGTCGATGGATTACATGTTGCCTGGGCTTAGCGCTGCTATGTAATTTTTGCAACTCGCGCTACGTCACATGCAATTGTACGTATTTCCTTCGATAGTAGCTATGTTTTATCTGTTATATTTGCAGGTGTGCGCAGCACACACTAAGGCTCTCCCAAATATCTCTAGTGCAGTACGTACTGAAGTAAGTGATGGCAGACAAAAATGGAGCAACCTAGCGTATAG
>JANKMV010000546.1 GCA_024650095.1 Bacillota bacterium
GCAGGATAAAGTCGATTTACGTCTAATTCTACACGTGCATTTTCTAAACCCGCTGCCTCAACAAAGGATTTCACCATGGCTTCCGTGGCCTTCACCAGTTTTTCTTCCACCAAACTCCGCGTTTCCCCACGTACTTCTACGTAATCGGGAACAATATTCGTAGCCTTACCCCCATTAATTATACCAATATTAGCCGTTGTTTCTTCATCCAGTCGGCCTATATCCATCATACTTATGGCCTTAGCGGCCACCATAATGGCGTTGGTTCCCTTCTCTGGTTCTACTCCAGCATGGGCAGCCTGCCCAAATATTCTAGCTATAATTTCATCTTGTGCTGGCGCTTGATTTATCACAATACCTGCGTCACCAGTACTGTCTAAAATGATACCCAGTTTTGCCTGGAGGCTATCTATATCCAACGCTTTCGCCCCATTTAAGCCACCTTCTTCAGCAATGGTGAACACCACTTCAAGTCTGCCGTGCGGTAGACTTTTTTCTTTTATCACATGTAACATCTCTAGTATACCAGCCAATCCAGCACAATCATCCGAAGCTAAAATTGTGTCTCCACTGCTTTTGACTATATCACCTTCCACCACGGGTTGTATATTTTCCCCTGGTGTTACCCGATCCATATGTGCAGAAAAAAGCAATGCAGGCTTATCTGCCTGCCCTTCCATTATACCAATCAAATTACCACAATTTCCACCAATGCTATCCCCTGCTCGATCTTCTGTTACAACTAATCCTATTTCCTCTAACTTTCCTTTTAAATAATCGGCCATCTCTCGCTCATTTTTGGTTTGACTGTTTACCTTGACGAGTTCTAAAAAAGAGCCCACTAATCGTTCACGATTGACCACACGAAGACCTCCCTTATTTTAACCGGAATTACTTACCATTTCTTAAATTAGATGATTTCACTCTTTTATCCTGCCCTAAACGTCAACCGAATAAAATATACTCATAGCAGAAATACTGGACTCATATCGTAGATTACACATTATCCGTTTTTACTTACTGCTCTTTTCTAGAAGAAAAACTCACTCATTCAGTATCGCCAACCTGCGCTTTTCAATACTGGGTACATTAACCACTTGCTAACTGCAAGTGATATGATTTTCTTTTTCCCAGT
>JANKMV010000547.1 GCA_024650095.1 Bacillota bacterium
GGTGCACCTCTTGAAAATTAAAGTACCAAAAACGACTGTGTTGGCTTTAGTTGCAGTTTCACTCGGACTCATTGCAGGTGCGCTCTTCATGGCTGCCACCGGGAAAAACCCTTTCATCGGCTATTTTTATTTATTTCGTGGCGGCACAATGAATATCGAACGCATTGGTAACTCCCTTGCTACAGCTACCCCCCTTATTTTTACCGGTTTATCTGTTGCTTTTGCTTTTAAAACAGGCTTGTTTAATATTGGTGGTGCCGGGCAAATGCTCATAGGGGGCCTTTGTGCCACGGCGCTCGCCTTAACATTGCAATGGCCTAAACCGTTAGTGTTACCGGTAATTATCCTGGCTGCCATGGCCGGTGGTGCCATCTGGGGTGCGATTCCCGGTTGGTTAAAGGCCAAGTTCAATGTACATGAGGTGGTGGCCACCATTATGATGAACTGGATCGCATACTGGACGGTATTCTACGTCATCCCCCGTTATTTTAAGGGGCAGTTTCTTGAAACAGAATCACAACGCATACCCTATTCGGCCTCACTTAAGGTGCAATGGTTTACTGACTTATTTAACGGTTCCTATATTAATTTAGGCATTGTACTTGCCGTTATTTTCGTGATCATAGCTGCTTTTCTTTTAGAGCGAACAACATTGGGCTATGAACTAAAAGCAGTGGGTTACAACAAAGATGCCGCGGAGATCTCCGGCATTAGCGTTAACCGTAATATTATTCTTTCCATGGCTATTGCGGGTGCACTGGCCGGCATTGGTGGTGCCACCTTCTATATTGGCTATGCCTCCAATATGCAAATAGGCGTGATGCCTGTGCATGGCTTTGACGGCATTGCTGTCTCGCTCTTGGGTGCAAACTCACCGTGGGGTGTACTCTTTGGTGCCATTTTCTTTGGGCTTTTACATACTGGCAAGGGCTTTATGAATGCCATGACGGGTATCCCGCCAGAAATTGCCGATACCATCATTGCCACCATTATTTATTTTGCAGCCACCAGTGTTTTGGTCGAGCGTGTTTGGGATCGCTGGAAAAGAAAGACGGGGGGTGCAAAATAATGTGGACTCTCGTAACGCAAATATTTCCCTATGCCATTGCTTTTACCATTCCAC
>JANKMV010000548.1 GCA_024650095.1 Bacillota bacterium
GTCCCTTTTCTCTACTGTTGACACTACTCACTGATATTTGTTTACAGTTAAAAACCACCAGTTTACGTATACTCCTCCAATCATACCAGCACTTACAGATATCGTAATCCAGTTAGCTCCTATATAATCAAAAATAAAGAAACAACACGGAGGAATCTATGAAGCAGATAAAACCCAATAAATACACTCTTTACTTCTTTTACACTCTAGCACTTGTTTCTGCATTGACCTTTAATGCGTGGACAACTCGTACTCAGACCACATCCCTTGCGCATATAGCTCCTACAATCTTCACCGAAGTTACACCAGAACCACCCCCTCCTACAACTTCGCAAGAGGATATAGTCGATGTTCCAGATCCGATGGAAAAGGTACATACGGAAGCGGAAATGGATATGCCTACAGAATCTGCAAGTGAGCCAACCGTTCAATCACAACCTAAAACGCGTAATACTCAACTGGCAGACCGTAAAGGGGCAGCGAGTACGGAAGCATCCGTTACCATTCCTCCAGCAAAACCAGCACCAGATGTGACTCCACCCACAGTCCCTGAGGCACCACCCGCTCCACCTGCCACCATTAATGATACAAACTTAAACAGCTATGTGCTAGACATTATTCCTACCTACACAATCGGCAACTATCCTTACCTTTTAAACAATGATTACAGCAATTATAATGGCGTTACGGAAAATCTTTCTTATAAAGGAAGTATTATTGCCAAAGCAAACCCCACTGGCAACCGAGCCAGTCATTGTTCAGGCATCACCTTTGAAGTATTTTTTAAAGCCATGCAAGCCCGTAATCGGAAGTTAAACATCCCCGCTGATGACTTCAACGGCATGAGCTTTGGCCAATTGCAAGATTTTCAAATGAATTGGTATGTCGCCAGTGGCAACAAACGAGTCAGCAATATTGCGGTAGCCGTCGAAAAGTATGGCCTTGGCAAACAGATTCATAGCTTCGAAGATGCAAAACGTGGCGACTTTCTTGACTTCTCCCGTTCTAACAATACAGGTCATACCGTCGTTTTTCTCAACTGGGTTCGTAATGACTCCGGCAAAATCATTGGACTTCATTATTGGTCAAGTCAAGG
>JANKMV010000549.1 GCA_024650095.1 Bacillota bacterium
AGGGTAGTTATAATAGAAGAATAGGTACAGAGAAATTTGGGGGGGGGATTTTTGAAAATGATAGATTTTCGTAGTGATACCGTGACAAAACCAACACAAGCTATGCGTGAAGCGATGATGACGGCAGAAGTGGGCGATGATGTTTATAGTGAAGATCCGACGGTTAACCGATTAGAAATAATGGCAGCCAAAATCGTAGATAAAGAGGCGGCACTTTTTGTACCTTCGGGTAGTATGGGTAACCAGCTCGCCATAATGACACACTGTGAGCGGGGTGTGGAAGCCATTTGCGATACTCTGGCCCATGTCTTTCATTATGAGATGGCGGCAGCGGGTTTGTTATCTGGTGTTCAGTTGCATCCGATGGATAATTTACACAATGATGTGGGTATTCATAATTTAAGTGATCATATCCGTGAACCGTTAGGTTATTTACCTAAAACTCGACTCGTATGTCTGGAGAATTCTTTGAATCGCGCCGGAGGTACAGTGATGCAAACCGAGCAAATGGCAGTAGTCTTCCGCCTAGCGCGTGAGTACGGCTTGAAGGTTCATTTAGATGGAGCACGAATATTTAATGCTGCCTTGGCTTTGCAATGTGATGTAAGTGATTTAACCTGCTATACAGATTCGGTGATGTTCTGTCTATCAAAAGGATTAGGTGCCCCCGTGGGCTCCATTTTAGCTGGTTCGAAGGAATTTATCGCTCAAGCCCGCCGTAACCGTAAGCTATTAGGTGGCGGTATGCGCCAAATTGGTATCTTGGCTGCTGCAGGAATCGTTGCGCTAGAAGATACGTCACACCTTGCTGAAGATCATGAGAAGGCACAGTATTTAGCAAAAGGGATGTCTGTTCTCCCAGGTTTACATGTTGAACTAGAAAAAGTTCAAACCAATATGGTTATGGTTGAAATAACGAAAATGCCAGTGCAAAAATTTACACAACTGTTATTTGAGCAAGGTGTGGCTGTGAGTGGGTAAAATTAACGTCAATGCGTTGCTATGCAGTTTTCTATCGCTCCAGATTAGTTTTATGTATTGATGAAAATGAAGATGGTAGTACGGATGATGAAAAACAGAAAGTGAG
>JANKMV010000054.1 GCA_024650095.1 Bacillota bacterium
GGATTATTTACCTAGGTCAATTTGATATTGCTTGATTCTTTTGGCATATATATCTGTCAATTCTTCTGCCATTTCTGCGTTAAGCCCTTCACTGTAAATACGGTAGATTGGTTTTTCGGAATCAGGGAGGACGAGAGCCCAGCCCTGATCGTGTTGGACCTTTACGCCATCGAGTAGTTCCACTTCATCGTCACGAGTTTCCTCTATGAGGCGCCGCATGACGGCACCCTTTGCGCCCCATGAACAGTCGACCTCTCGCTTATGCACATAAAACGAGGGGATGTCATTGACAAGCTCCGTCAATTCCATCTCTTGACTCGCCAAAAACTCAAGAATTTTTGTTAAAGAAGCAATGGCATCAAATGACAGTATGAATGGGTCATATTGAACACTACTGGTATCTTCAACTGTGAGCGCTTCCATGATGGCACGGGGAGACGTTTTAGTCCGCAACACGTATCCTTGATACATGGAGGCTATCTGCTCGATGACGGCGGGTGCTGTAACAGGTACCACCATGGTGCCACCAATACGACTACGAAAAACAATGGTTGAAATCAAAGCCATAAAAAGATCATCGGCAATAACTCGTCCTTGTTGATCAAACAACACTAAGTCTTCTGCATTGGCATCCATCACCACACCGATATCAGCGCCCAGTTTTCTAACCGCTTCTGAGACGCTATCAAACCGCTCCCGCAGGGCAGATAACGTCAGAGGTTCGCCCTCAGGCGCAGATATCGTAATAACTTCACAATTTAATTGTTGCAGCAAAGGTAGCAAGAATGTGTAAAGCCATGGGGTGGGATAGGCGAGGAGCACCTTGCGCCGTGTCGTTGCAAAAACAGATTGATCAATACTTTCTAAAACGCCTTGGCTATAAGAATCTGCATATTGAGTGAGCCGAATGGTCTCTCCCACATCAAGTCCCTTAATACGCTTAAAATCTTCACGATAATATGTTTGTTCAATTTTACGCTCCCAGCCCTTGGTCAGATCAAGGCCGGTAGCATCAAAAAATTTAATGTGCGTGTTGGTGCTGTTTTCCCGTGAAAGCTGGAAATGGATACCACCCTTAACATCCAATTGTTTGACAGCTTGACGTGTCACAGGTGTCACAGTCACGCCGAGGTCATACACACGCACACCAGCAGAAAGAAGCCCCGCCATGGCAGCATCCTTTAGCATGCGGGACGCCTTCCAATCATCACTACTCACCGCAATCTGACAGCCTTCGCCCATCAAGGAGCCATAGGCCACGGAGAGCTTGGCCACCAGTTCTGGAGTAATTTCCAAATTAACAATACCACTAATGCCATCGAAGCCAAAGAGGCTTTTAACTGGTTTTACACCCCAAATAATACTCTCGCTGACAATACTACCACTGGCCACGCGTTTATGGGGCCATATCTTAACATTGGGTTTAATGGTGCAGTTTTCCTCTAGTACCGTATCATCGCCCACCACAACGCCTTCAAAAAGGGATGTGCCCTGTAACACCTGCACACGATTGCAAAGAATGGCACCGCGAATTTGTGTACGCGGACCAAGATAAGCATTGCGCCAACAAAGACCCCGCTTTACTGAAGCATCAGTATCTACCTGGGTTTGCGGACCAATCACAGAAAAGCTTTCCACCCGCGCTCCGCTCTTGATGCGAACTCCACTCCCAATAAGCACAGGACCTGTAATGATTGCACCCTCTTCAATAATCACATCTTCTCCCACATAAACACCCGGAGAGATTTCATGCGCACGTAGGTCCACCTGTACATCTCCCCGCAAAATATCCAAATGTGCTTGGTGATACTGCTGTAAATTACCAATATCACACCAATACCCTTCAGCTATGTAGCCGTATAGGGGATACCCGTTTGCCATTAAAAGTGGAAAGAGATCTTGAGAAAAGTCAAACTTTGTTTTGTCTGGTATAAATGCAAGCACTTCGGGTTCTAAAATATAAATACCCGTATTAACAGTGTCACTAAAGACCTCCCCCCAGCTCGGCTTCTCCAAAAACTGCGTAATCTCTCCCTCGGCATCGGCAATGACCACCCCATAATCTAAGGGCTTTTCCACTGAGGTCAAAACAAGCGTAGCGACACCGCCTTTGTGCCGGTGAAATTCAATGGCCTTTTGTAAATCAAAATCCGTAAGCGCGTCACCGCTAATCACCATAAACGTCTCATCTAGAAAGGAGCCAGAATTCTTGACACTACCTGCCGTTCCCAGCGGTGAATCTTCAATAAAATAGCGCATGGTCACGCCAAATTCTTGTCCATCTCCGAAGTAATGTTCAATTTGTTCGGGTAAATATTGAAGTGTTACACCGATCTCAGTCAAACCGTAACGCTTCAGCAATGTGACTATATGTTCCATCATCGGCCGGTTGATGAGCGGGACCATCGGTTTAGGACGGTCACAAGTGAGTGGGCGCAGGCGCGAACCTTCGCCGCCGGCCATGATGATTGCTTTCATGTTTTTCCCCCCTGATCTGGACTTTAACTACTGTAGGCTAGCTACCGTGCTAGGCATGGACGCTGCAAATGTATGGGCAGGCTGCGGGTTCTGCACCGCCCAGTCACTATGATTACTTTCAGAAAGAACTTGCTGATAAATGTTCCGCGTTTGCTTCGCTATTTCCTGCCACGCATACTCTTTTTCCACCTTTTGCATCGCTCGGCGTGCCAATTTCTGGGCATAAGAGGGATTCTGCAAAAGGGTAATAATTTGATCGGCTAAAGAAACCGCATTTGCTGGGTAACATTTTAAACCCGTAACACCATGCTCCACAATATCGGTTAAACCACCCGTATCCGAAACAACCACAGGAACATTGGCTGCCATCGCTTCCAAGGCCACGATACCAAAAGGTTCATATAGGCTGGGAAAGACGGCCAAGGCTGCCGACTGATAAAGTGCATTGCGTGTAAGATCGTCTATATACCCCGTAAAATATAGGTGGTGTTCAATTTTCATGTGCCGTGCCTGGCTACGCAGTGCATCCTGGACAGGCCCTTTGCCTGCAATCACAAACTTTGTTTTAGGCACCGTCGCTAAAATACGGGGAATCGCTTCTACTAATATATGTACACCTTTTTCTTGGACTAACCGTCCCACAAAAAACACTATTTTTTCATCACTGGCAGCGTAGCGTCCCCGCACAGAATGATCGTGTCGCCCAAGATGAAACTGCTGGGGGTCTACTCCGTTGGCAACCGTCTCTATTTTATCATCGGGTAGATGAAAAATCCGTTGCAATTCGTGATGCATGTAGCGACTACAACAAATGACCTTCCATGCTTCATAGGTTAACCACCACTCCACATCACTGATATAACGTTGCTCTTCAGTATATAAACCACGATTACGTCCGTACTCAGTAGCGTGAATGGTAGCTACCAGCGGCCGTTTAGCCGCATGTTTAACCGCGCGCGCAGCATACGCCACCAACCAATCGTGTGCATGAATCAAATCATAGTCTTCGCCCTGTAAAAAAAGAGCTAGTGTTTTTTCTAACATCGCCAAGTTATATTGTAGAATACTGGAGATAAAATCTCTCGGCACAAGATGATACGGCCTAACTCGCCAAACTCGTACGCCAGCTATCACTTCTTCCTCTGGCGACGTTCCATCTTCATCAATGGTGATTACATCCACTTGAGTTCCATCTGCTTGTAGTGCCACACTAAGCTCATGCACGTGTCGCGCTAAACCACCCACTATTCGTGGTGGATACTCCCAGGAAAACATCAAGATACGCAAATTTAGATCCCCCCAAACTTTGGTTCGTTTCCTTTCGCTATTATATCCAACGTAGGGCATAATATGAAACAAAATAAGAGCTAGGGAAGATGTTGTTGCGCAGGCAGGGTATAAGCTTGGCTTTGCCAGCATTCTCCGTCGGTCGTAATAGTGACCGCACCATGCAAATCGGTACGAAAAATTTCGATATCCTGATCACACAGGAGTGTTAGAGTTTCCACATGGGGATGACCAAATACATTGTTACCCACGGAAATAACTGCCACCTGAGGAGAAACTTCTTCTAAAAAAGCAACGGAGAGGGCGTTACGACTACCATGATGGGGCACTTGTAGCACCGTGGCAGTAAGTTTGCCGCGTTTAGTCTGTAATAATTGTGTAACGGCAAACGTTTCTGCATCACCCATCAGTAATGCAGAAAAGTTACCGTAGGATAATCGTAATACTAAGGAATTGTTATTCACATCATCCCCACTGTTTATAAAATGGCTAGCAGGCGGTGAAAGTATATTAATTTGGATACCGTCTAACGTGAGTTGATAATCTGCCGCAACCACAGTGTGGGGAATATTCTTTGCCGTCAATTGCATACGTAGCTCTGTAAATGAGGCTGACTGCTCTTGTTCACCATTATCGATAAAAGCATCAATGGGCATCTGCGACACTATGGTATTCATGCCGCCAAAATGATCCTCATGTGGATGAGTAAGTATCAACATATCTAGCTTGCGCACATGATTCGCTCGCAAATACGGCAGAATCACATGCTCCCCTACATCAAAAGCTCCGCCACCCGCATCAACTAACAGATGACGTCCCGCAGGTGTCTGCACATGAATTGCAAGTCCTTGTCCCACATCTAAAAATGTAATCATTAACTGCCTCTGGCTGTAAAGTGGCAAAGAAGATAAAAGGGCAAGATTGGCCACAACCAGGATAAGCAGAATTTTTTTTCCCGTTACTGGTATCAACTTACATCGCGCCAAAAAGAGCA
Organism: Bacillota bacterium; assembly: GCA_024650095.1. Lineage (GTDB taxonomy): Bacteria > Bacillota > Dethiobacteria > Dethiobacterales > Dethiobacteraceae > JANKMV01. The sequence continues at coordinate 4,760 of JANKMV010000054.1, forward strand.
CCAACAGGCTCACGTAAAGCCACCACCAAATGGGCTGAAGGGCCCCAATGGTAAATACAGAGCCTGGCAGGGATACGACAAAACGTGGTAGCCGCTCTAACAAAGCTAACACGGGTAGCGCAGTTAGAAAAAATGGGGTCGCCAGTGGCAAACACAAAAAACCTGCTCCTATACCCACCAAACCAACCATCACAACTATACCAACTAAAGGAACGCAAAGCAAGTTAAGGGGTATTGTATAGATGGAGAAGTATCCAAAGTGCGCCACCTGCAGTGGCAGAACACCAACCATGGCAGACACTATGATCGCAAGTGGGCCCGCTATCCCCTTAGGAAAGCGAGTAAGAAGTGCTTGGATACGCGGTGCGATAAGCAAAATTCCCGTCGTCGCGGCAAAGGACATTTGAAAAGATAGGCTAAACAACCATAGCGGGCGCATCCATAACATCAGTAAAGCAACGACAGCTAATGTTAGGATACCTTCGCTTTCTCTCCCGGCTTGCCTTGCAGCAAAAGCTATCGATAATGATAGAGCAGCTCGCCACACGGGTGCGTGTCCACCGGTTAAAAACACATACGCCAACACAAACAAAATACCCATTATATGGGGCAATAATGGCCAACGTGTGCCACATAGACGAGTAAAGATAAAAAGTGCAAAAGCCGCCACAAAACCCACATGTAAGCCGGAAACTGCTAATAAATGTGCAAGCCCCAATCGTTGATACGCAGCTAGTGTTTCCTCCTCAATTCCTTCTTTTTGCCCCAATACTAATCCTGAGGCCAGCCTCGCTTCCCTTTCTGGTAAATTGTTCCTGCATAAGGCCAGCGCTTTGCCGCGAATCGTATAGAAAAAAGCTAAGGCGGGGTGTCCTCCCGTTCCCTCCAATACGGTAAGATCTCTTGGTTTCACGGACATCATAGCTCCGATTCCTGCCGTTTCCAAATAGACAGCATAGTCAAAGCCGCCTGGATTACGCTTTGCTTGCGGTCGGGATAATGTGCCGCGTAGCTTTACTAACTGACCGTACGTAGGCTCAAATTCCATGGGTGGATGATACACACTTACACGCACGGCGGTGTTAACGGAGATCGTCTGCTGTGGCTCCAGCACCGCTTCCTCTACATAAAAGATAAATTGTATTTTATCCTCATCCACATTTTCGATTTCTTGAATATAGCCGCGAAACTCACCCTCCACACCGAACAGCGGTCTTAGGGGTCGAAAAATAGCGAGCATAGCCACTTGATAAGAAAACATACCTAAGCAAAGAAAAAGAAAAAGAAGCGCCGCGGTAGCGGGCTTCTTTTTGCTATACATTACCATCGTAGTGAAAGATGCTACCAAGCCCAGTATGAGCAAGGATAAAAGAGGGAGATTAACACGCGCAGCCGCGGCAATGCCTGCAGCAAATGCAACGACGACAAATGGCAATATAGCCACCACAGTGCCTCCTTTTAATCAACGATTTAGGGACGTGCACGGTTCTTCATAACCTTACGAATCGTAATATATAACGGCATACCAACAAGACTAATAACGAACAAATAGGGTAGTATGCTAAACAACAGAACAACCAAACTCCCCAGACCTGTTAACATGGCATTAATAGAGTTAACTAAGCCAGCAATGCCGCGTTGCCAGACACCTTTAAGACCAGAGCTGGTGATGGTACTACTAGCAGTGGATGTCTCCTGCAGAGAAACTTGAATGGTGGCATAATCAACTCGATCATTTAAATAACGAAATTCCGCTGTGCGAGCTTCTAACTCGCCCCTAATACGAGCGAGTTCTTGTTCCACACGTAAGATATCGTCCACAGTATCTGCTTGCTCTAAAATATCTAACAAGCGCTCCTCTTGTCGCTCTAAGTTCCGTATTCTTGCTTCTAAATCTACATACTGCCTAGTTACATCATCGCTGCCAGTACTGCTTTGCTGCAACTTGCCTGTCGCCTCGATAGCGGCGATGATGGCATCTAATGTAGCTACGGGTACGCGTAGGGTGAGGCGGGCCATACGATTATCGATGGGTCCATACAGGTTCGATTCTGCCACAAAGCCTTCCGCCCTTTTCGCCGCATCGACGATCGCCTCGATGGCGTCTTCTACGTTCTCCACAGCCATTGACAAAGTAGCCGTACGGATCAGCTTTTGCTCGGAGTTACCTAAACTACCATCGTCATTCCCTTTTTCCTCTCCATATCCGGGTGGTGCTGCCGGGTCGGCCACATTCCCCATTTCCCCGTCACTACTGTCAGATGAACGGTTACCTGAACCACAGCCGGTTACGATTAATAGGAGAACTAACAATAGCCCCAATAATTGTTTTCTTGACATGTTCATGACCCTCCTTCTTTACTACATAGACGGGTGCAGTCCAATAAAGTTCCACAACAGTGATACCTGCAAGTAATAGTTTTCTTCGCATGGAAAATCACAGCTGGCATAGCTAATAACATAGCACGTCTTGATACGTAGTTATGAACGAGGTACGGCTTCACGGGCCAATTGGTCACAACGATTATTACGTTCGTCGTCAGCATGACCTTTCACTTTAACCCACTCAATGGTATGTTTCTGCGACAAATCCAATAGTTGTTCCCATTGATCACGATTTACCACAGGTTCTTTCTTACTATTGCGCCAACCATTAAGCCGCCACTTATCAAACCAGCGTTGCGTAAATGCATTGATTAGATAGGCGCTATCACTATGCAATTTGACTTGGCAGGGCTCCTTGAGTTGCTCAAGTGCCGCGATGGCTGCCTGCAACTCCATGCGTTGATTCGTTGTCATTTTTTCCCCGCCCGATATTTCCCTTTGCTTATCACCATAAAGGAGTACAGCTCCAAAGCCACCGGGGCCAGGATTACCAGAGCAAGCTCCATCGGTATAAATCTCCACTTGTTTCATAGATCCTCCAGATTTATCTTTTTTTCAGGACAGTAAAGTGTCTGCATGACACTATTCTAGTGCCTGTAAACGGATTAATACCGTACCTAGTTCTTTTTGTAAACGACCATATTCGGCCCAGTCGCCCTCTCTGAGCGCTTCATCTGCTGCGACAAACAATTCTGCCGCGCGCTCAATTAATTCTTGCATATCTTCTCCGCCAGGAATGGTTGGATCCGTTGGATCTGTTGGGTCTGTTGGGTCTGTTGGGTCCTCTGGATCAGGCCTATCCCCTGGTAACAAGCCAAAGACAGCAGCTAACGCATCCTCTAGCGTTTCTTCCATCACCAGATTATCACCATAAGCCACAATCACCCGTGTCAATTCAGGCAATGAACTTTGCTCTGATTGCAGGTAGAGGGGCTCTACATAAAGGATGGAGCCATTAATGGGTAGCACCAACAGATTACCACGGATAACACTGGAACCACGTTGGTTCCATAAGGATAGCTGCTGCGATATTGTGGAGTCCTGATCAATTCGTGCCTCTATCTGTGCAGGACCATAAACAAGTTCGCCCTTGGGAAATTGATAAACCACCAATTTCCCGTACTGCTCCCCGTCACAGCGTCCTGCGAGCCAGGCCACCATATTATCGCGGTTGTTCATACTATACGGCTGCATCAAGACAAACTCTGATTCTTCCTCTTGCGGCAGACGCAAGATAGTATAGTAGGGTTCCACCGTTATAATGTCGTCACCATATTTTTCTGTGGGCACCTGCCATTGGTCTTCCTGATTATAAAACACCATCAGATTTTCCATATGGTACGTTGCATACACTTGTGATTGCAATTTAAAAAGACGTTCTGGATATCGCACATGCTCTCTAAGAGAAACGGGCATATCTTCCGCGGCCTGAAAAATATTAGGGAAAATTTTACTATAAGCAACAATGAGCGGATCATCCGGTTCAAATACATAATACTGTACCGTGCCATTATAGGCATCTACAGTCACCTTAACAGAGTTACGAATATAGTTGATACCATCATAGGGTTGGGCATACGGATAACGAGTACTAACTGTATAGGCATCAATCATCCAAAACAGGCGCCCATCAACTATGACTAAATATGGATCATCATCGTACTCTAAAAAGGGAACCAACGTTTGAATTCGTTCACCGATGGAGCGAGTAAAATGGATACGACTGTCCGCATCTAATTCACCCGTAACTAGAATTCTATAATCTAAAAAACGAAGGGCAAATAAAGCCTTCTTTAAAAAGCCCCCAACGGGAATTCCACCCTCGCCATCATACCTTGTTACGGCATTTGTATCACCCCTGGGGTAATCAAATTCATCTGTATTGGTATTTGTAAAAATATACTGATCGGTCAATTCTCCATAGTAAATTTGCGGCACATCTACCTGCAGCCCCATACTGCTTTCTACGGGCAAATCACGTAAGGCAAGTCTCGGTTGCCCTTGTGCTGTCGCCTCATTAACGGGGCTTGCTACAACGCCGTAACCATGAGTGTAAGAAAGACGAGTATTGACCCAACTCGTAGCGTTTAGTTGTGATGTGACAAGCTCACGTGCTGATAACATAAACTGCCTAGTTCTTCCCTCTACTTCATAACGACCAGTATCTACATCATTAAACGTATAATATTGCCGCAACCCTTGTAGATTCTTATAACTTTGCATGAGGGGCCGCACATCCCACAAGCGGACATTACCCACGGTTCCCTCGTTAGCGAGTAGGTCCTCATAACTGATGTTCCCAGTAAACGGGAATTCGCGTTCATCAATCTCTTTTAGACCATACGCCTGTTGTGTAAACTCAATATTATGCTCTAAATATGGCTCTTCACGTGCAAATTCGTTAGGCTCGACGAGGAACTTTTGCACAATGGATGGTAAGACCCCATTGAGCAGGATGGTCGCCCCCACTAAGCCGATAATACTAACGGTTATGAGGCGGGTACTTTTAAGCTTAGTGTTTAGAAGTAAAGCAACTGACGCAAGCAAGGCTAAACCAAGCAGTACCCAATAGCCCGGCAACATAGCCCGGACATCAGTATAACCTGCCCCAAAAACTACACCACCCGCTGCGTACAATAAACGATACATCTGCAGGCGATAGCCAAATGCCTGCACCAGAAAAACACCGGCCAGAAGCAGAGACAGATGAAATTGCCCCCGATTAGCAAAGAGGTTACGAAAGCCCAGTTGCTGTGGTGGATGTACAAACAAATAGATAGCACCACAGATAAAAACAGTGATAATAAACACTAGGAGTAGATATTGATACAAAAGTTCTAGGAAGGGAAGTCTAAATAAATAGAATGCCACATCTGTGGAAAATATGGGATCGCTAATGCCCGTGTTGGTGCCAGCGGTAAACAAGCGAACCGTGAGCCAGTCGCCACTCATGGCAGCTGTGGCAAGCCAGGAGAGCAAGAGCGCCACCGTCAAGAAAAGTGAACGCAATCTTCTTTTCGTCAATAGATTGCCAAAACGTGTATTCATAAGAGCTTGACGCATCACCAAATTTGGCATATCTAATAACGCTTTTTCTGTCCTTACTAAGTTAAAAAATAAAAAGACGGCAAAGAGGAG
>JANKMV010000550.1 GCA_024650095.1 Bacillota bacterium
GGGGAAACCTCTGAAAAATGAAAATACATCGTTGAATATACAATGCGATGTATTTTCATTCATTTGAGATTATTTAGATATAATATTTCAATTTCTTCCATATTTCGCTTCGGTACAATCATGAAATATGATATAATTAAAGTGTCGAAAGCATTGAAAATACGGAGGTTGAAAGCTATGTTAGGAAAAAACAATGGACAAATTGATGTATTTAATCACATGATATTTGAGCGAATAATACCCAAGGATCATTTGTTGGTAAAGATCAATTCAATCATTGATTTCTCTTTTGTATATAACATGGTAAAAGATAGATATAGCGATCTAGGAAGAGAATCTAAGGACCCAGTAATGATGTTAAAAATTTGCCTTTTGGAATTCTTGTACATTCTTTCAGATGTTCAGGTAGTAAAAAGAATACAGACCGATATCGCATTCCGATGGTTTTTGGGATTGAGTTTAGATGATGCAGTACCTGATGATACAACAATCAGTCATTTTAGATCACATAGGCTTGGAGCAGAATATTTTGATGAATTTTTTAATGAAATTGTTAGGAAGTGTATCGATAATGACTTAATCAAGACCAAAAGATTCATGATAGATTCAACTGATGTTGCAGCTAATGTAAATTATCCATCAGATAAAAAGTTGCTGTGTAATGCGTTTAGAAAGGTAATAAAAGAAGTTAAAAAGTTCAATGAACCACTCGCTAATCAACAATTAGAATCGTTTGAAAGTGCAGTTCAGAAAGAATCTGATAATAATGAAAGAGTAAGTGTGAAAATATATTTGGCAATAGCCAACAAGCATGTAGATTATCTTTATTTAAAGACATATGATGAACTTCAGACGAATGAAAAGTATAAGGAAGCATTCAGCGTATTATATGACATTATCGATCAGTATACTAATAATAAAAAGGACAAGATTGTAAGTACCGTAGATCCAGATGCAC
>JANKMV010000551.1 GCA_024650095.1 Bacillota bacterium
TAAGTAAACCAGTATTGAAGTGCGCGTTGAGGGAACCGAATAAGCGCGCCTTTCTCTGTTTACGAACATGAATTACACCGTTATCAGCAAATTGTGAGACAAAGAAATCAACTTTTAAAATTCCATCGTGAAAAAATACTTAATTCACCGGAGTTAGAGAGTTGGAACGAACAACTGGCAAAGCAAGGTGCGCGAGTCATCGAAAAGAGGATGTTTGCCACCCATCGTATAGGCTTGTTAGCCAGACTTGCACATCGAAGTTTAACGGGAAGAGATGAAACACTCGATGTTGAGTATCTTTCTTCCATTCCCAAAGAATTAGATACACAAGCTAGCGAAACTGAAATGGCTCTCTTACAAGGTTTAAAAGAAAAGGGCAAACACGAAGCTCGTGTGGGACAAACATTATTAGGTCCTCATAGAGATGACATTCTCTTTTCTATAAACAAAAAAAATGCACGTCTTTTTGCTTCACAAGGGCAACAGCGTACACTAGTGCTTGCCCTTAAGTTAGCAGAACTTGAATTTATTAAGGGCGAGAGTGGAGAGTTTCCCATCTTGCTTTTTGATGATGTTTTTTCTGAGCTTGACGATAAAAGACGTCGTCTTTTGGTGGAAACCATTGAAGGAAGAGTACAAACATTAATCACGGGCACGGCAGCAGAAAGATTAGGTGTTTTTAAGAGTGCAGGTAAAATATTCACGGTGCACGGTGGAGAGGTGAAGTTGTTTGATTCCCATAGCTCAACTACTCGATAAGGCGCTAAAAAATCTCCCGTAGCAAAAAGAATTAAGGGACAAATCATCGTTGATGCGTGGCCTGATGCGGTGGGGGAAATCATTGCCATGAAAACGGAAGCTCTGGTTTTGGAGAATGGAACTTTGATTGTGAGAGTGTGTGATTCTGTGTGGGCACAACATCTTTCTCTGCAAAAAAAACAAATTATCACCA
>JANKMV010000552.1 GCA_024650095.1 Bacillota bacterium
ACCACGAAAGATGCGACTTAACCATGATAAATACTGCGCGGGTAACGGTTGATCCAGCTGTCTTAATTGTAACCAACGTTCCACTGCCGTAGGATCTAAACGAAGTTCGGGGTTCGCTTGCAGGGGATGCCCCGGCGCAGCATGCATGGCAAAGAATGTAGCCAAGGATACACCAAACAAAACAATAATGGTTTGTGAGAGTCGACGTAATAGTGAAGAAATCAAGGAGTCTCCTCCTCGGTGGTCAGCGTCCATTGATGCACATTATAGAATAATGATTCAGGATGGGGAACAAAATGCTCGAGCCGTGCGGTAGTGGCATGAACAGCTTGACGAGCGTATAACCACACGGCTGGTGTATCGGCCGCAATTAATTTTTCTGCCTCACGGTATAACTGTGTGCGCTCGCTCTGCTCACTGGTAGCCACCGCTTCTTCTATGAGTGCATCAACCTCCTTATTTTTATAGCCCAGACTATTACCTGGACTTTCAGAATGCCAGTGAAAAGTCATATCCGGATCAGCTTCTACACCTCTGCCAAAGATCGCCAAGTCATAATCCCCTTCATTCACAGCAGTCAAGAAAGCTTCCCATTCTAATAACGATATTTCCACCTTGATCCCTACTTTAGCCGCTTCTTCTTTTAATAAAAAAGCTACGTTTTCTCGCACAATATTACCCACATTATAGATCAAGGTAAGTTCTACTTTTTCGTGCCCTGCCTCCACCAACAACTGCCGTGCAGCGGCAAGATCCACCGTTTGCTCCTTATGATTAGCATCATAGGCAAAGTGAAGCGGTAGTATCGGTCCATATAGTGGATCACCATAGCCCAGTAACAAGTTTGTAACAATTTTTTCTCTGTCTATTAGCATCGCGATGACCT
>JANKMV010000553.1 GCA_024650095.1 Bacillota bacterium
TCTGATTCAGCGTGACACATGCTCTACAGGAACGAAATATTCACCAAGAACGGCAACGAACTCATTTTCACAAACCCAAGCGATACGCTTTTAGTGCGGTAACTACCTGCAACCTTATCACTGGAAAACGGATTAGATGCTAGGACGACACAAGAGGCGTTAGGGCATCATAGTGCCTCTTTTACACAGGACACGTACAAGCCACGTTACCGAAAATATGAAAGCAAAACAAAAAAATATAATGGGAGACCCATAGCCTCCCATTTCAAAAACAGTGATTTAGTTGAGTAAAACAGTTAAACCTGTGCCACTTCTGTGTCTTTCGCCTATTTTTGTCTGACACATAAATTCAAGAACCCTTATAATATAATGGTCGGAGCGACAGGATTTGAACCTGCGACCTCTTGACCCCCAGTCACGGACTTACCATATTTTACAATTTTTTCATTATAATCTATTACATTTGATACGATCTGATCTCAATGTTTATGGGCACTGTAGCGATTTCTGTGACATTTCATTATACCCTATCTCACGCCGTTTTTTAGGTTATTTTGCGTCATAGTGTGTAAATAGTGTGTACGAATATAGGGTCTGGAACACCCATTAACAGTGGGTTTAGTGGCATTGAGCTGAACCATTTTTAAGCCGGTATATGCCAGAATTAGTGAGATGGTAAATGTTTCTAAAAAATTGTGTCTTACCCCTTTAATATAATAAGGAGAATATATGAGGGTACATATGCTGCTGCGTTCCTATGTACCCCTTGTTAATATTAACTAACTTCCTCCGGTAAAGTAATTTTTTTTTCTTCGTTACTATTTGTCACATAACGTAACTCTTCTAGTAAGCCATTACTGACTTTAATATTCCC
>JANKMV010000554.1 GCA_024650095.1 Bacillota bacterium
ATAAAATTAAAGCACTCGAAGAAGAGCTAGCAAACAAAAAGGAGTGTGGGATACCGTCACTAGCCTTTTCCAAAAAAATACACCTCGCTAAAAACTGCGGTTGCTATGGGAATATAGGATTGCATTAAATCAGGGTAAGTTTCCTCACGGATGTCGTGGGCGTACCCCCTTTTTCTCTATTTGACCTTTGGACAAGCAACTGATACCTTAGAAATGTCGAAAAAACTATAATCTGGAGGTTATCTATGAAACGATTCGCCCTTCTCCTTACACTTGCTCTTTTAGTCGTGTTCACTATCGTCGGTAGCGTATCCGCAGCAACTTTACCTCCCCGTTGGCCACAACCAGCATGGTTTGCTCAGTTCCGAAGCACGCAACCACAACCCACTCCCCAACCAACACCAGAACCTACTCCTGTTCCTGAGCCTCCCGCACCAACCAATTCGCTGACGGCTATGGAGAAAATCGTCTACGATGGGATCAACCAGCAAAGGACGATGCGGGGATTACAACCATTAGCCATCAACCCAGAGCTTATAAAACTGGCACGATTAAAAAGCAAGGACATGGCACAAAATGGATACTTCGCCCATCGCTCACCTACCTATGGCAGTGCATACGACATGATGCGTAACAGCGGCATCCGTTATAGTTATGCAGGAGAAAATTTAGCCAAGACTTCATCTGCCTCAAACGCAATTAACCTATTTAAAAATAGTAGTACGCACCGTTCTACATACCTGAATGCGCGCTTTAACCAAACTGGCGTTGGCATATATCAACTCGGCAG
>JANKMV010000555.1 GCA_024650095.1 Bacillota bacterium
GCAACCTGTCAAAGCCATGGAGAAAACGGTAGTTTTGGACCTATTTCCCACTGTTTTGCTTGTTAGCACTGTACTTTTTTTAATTATAGCCTCTTTTTTGCCCAACATGCCTAAGACCATTAATGGTCTTATTTGCGTTACCTTATTTGCTATCGGGCTACTACGGAGTTATGTTATCGAAAAAGATATGGATGGCATTAAAAAGGCGTTAAGTGAAGTGGATTACTACACTATTTTCCTCTTGATGGGACTCTTTGTGGTAATCGGGAGCATAACAGAAGTAGGTATCGTGGATGATATCAGCAGAATTTTTGTTCGCATTAGCAATGATAATGTCTTTGTCATTTACACTTTGCTTGTTTGGGCGTCTGTGTTTTTTTCAGCGTTTATTGATAATATCCCATATGTTGCCACCATGTTACCCGTAGCTACCGGGATTTCTGCCATTTTAAATGTTGACCCTACTCTTCTTTATTTTGGCTTGTTAACAGGGGCAACACTAGGAGGAAACCTTACACCCATCGGTGCGTCTGCTAACATTACAGCACTAGGCATATTACGTAAAGATGGACACGAAGTGAGTGCGTGGACATTTATGAAAATGGGCATCCCCTTTACTTTAGCGGCGGTTACTGCCCATTAGAAGTTCAGCAAGGTTGCGGCCCGCATGGCCAGTAAAAAAATCACCGTTCGAAATGTAGCTGAATCT
>JANKMV010000556.1 GCA_024650095.1 Bacillota bacterium
TGGCCGTTATTTTTGTCGCATCGAGTCAGCCAGCACAGGTATCAAGTGAATTAAGCACATGGGAAGTGAAACTATTTCTCATTAGAAGAAGGCGCATCTATTCCTCTCCATAACATGCACCATACAATACTCTCATATTAGCCTCCTTGCTAACTGCAGATGAATTACCCAGCAGTATAGAATACGCAATCCCTACGCATATAGACACCATTCGCTAGGAATGTAGGGAACGGTCTTGACCGTTCCGCGCTTACAATCTTATCAATTCAAAGTCCCCGCCAAGTTCTCCCCCACTTGTACTGATTCTATGGTCCGGAACGGTCTTGACCGTTCCCTACATTTTTACGCATTTCATACTGCACACAATATCGCTTGCTAACTGGAAGTGACAACAGCATCAGAAAGGTACCGACGTTATTCAAAAAGACCGTTCCTACATCTGGACTGTTCTTTCATCTACGTTTTGGATTGTGCTTTCGTTTACGTTGGTTTACCAAAATGATATAATTTCAGAAAAGCCTTGACTCTCCTGTTAGGGGAGCATTTATATTGGAATCAAGTCAAGCATGTGTGA
>JANKMV010000055.1 GCA_024650095.1 Bacillota bacterium
TGTTCATTGCGGTGATAGTAATGGAGCAGGAAAATAATTAAAGCGAGGGAAAACAAGGCAATGATTACAAGCTTGGTTAGCTCGGGTGACCCAGCATGAAGTAGAATATTGCGGTAGCTGGTCAGAATAGCGGAGATGGGGTTAAGCTTAACCAGCCAAGTATATTGCTCTGGTAAGCGGCCCCGCTCCCAGATCACAGGAGAGGCATAAAACCAGAGGCGCATCAGATGACTAATGGCGTTATCGATATCGCGGATAAAGACACAGAGATAGGCGATAATCATGCCCAGTGCCAATAAAAAGAGAAACTGTACCAGCATCACAAAGGGGAGCCAGAGGATGGTCATACCGGGCATGGTTTTTGAGATAACAAGGTAGATAACCACAATCAGCAAGCCAAAGAAAAAGTTAATCACTTGCGAGAGCGCGGTGGCAAAGGGAAAGATGGCTTTGGGTAAATAAACTTTCGAGACAATGCCGGATTGGCTGACGATGGATTTGGCTGAGGCACCCACGGTGGAACTAACCCAGCGCCATGATACCATCCCCACCACTAAAAAGCCGCCAAAACCTGGGCCACCTCTGTTGAGGAGAACCACCATGAGAAAATAGTAGATACCAATGCCCATGAGGGGATCGAGCAGCCACCATACATACCCTAGATAGCTATTGCGATGTTGGGCCTTGAGCCCCGATGTAACTAAATAGATCATCAGATCTTTTCTTTTACCTATTTCACGAAGATACTGCAGCATGATGATTACCAGCCTTTTCTATGATAGTGCATTCTGCTCTTGCTTCTAATAAGAGGAGGGTTTCTCCGTGGCTAGAGTCGTATAATCCACCAGTTGATGGGGCAGTTGGTGGTTCATGGCACCATCCTCTTGCCAAAAATCCCAGCTTTGCGCCGGCACACGCCAGGTGCCATAACGAAATGTTAAATAGGAATCCCACTCTATGGGCAGATAGACTTGGTATTGCGGGGAGAATTCGGTCTGTTCAAAATAGGTGGCAGGCACCCACCAGGTTGCCACCTGGCGTCTCACGCTCCAGGGCCAGCGGCTAATATCGGTGGTCACCAGCTTACCTCGCACTTTGGTGCGTAGCTTACTGAAAATAGCATACATCAGCCAAGGTAGCATGGCGGTATAGGGGTTGCCCTCGGTTCTACTGGCAGGACACCACGCCATTTCTCCCTCTTTGCGAAAAAGCATGATGTGGACGGGAATGCGCCGCGGGCGTGAGATACGAAACTGATAGAGCTGTCCCCGATATTGCCACAGGGTAACTTTCCACCCCAGCGCTTGTAATTCGGGGATGATGGCTTTTAACTGCGCGGCGTCTTCATACCACATTTGCAAATCCACATCTTTTTCCCATGGGAACAGCGCGCCTTCACGTATTAAACCTAATAAAACGCCACTATCCATGCAATAGGGGATTTGGTGACGATGGAGAATCTCTGTAAAGGTCTGGTATTCTTGCTCTCTGATGAGCTTTTCTGGTTTCGTTGCTTGATGATAAAGATCTTGCCACCGCTGTTGCTGTGGTTCGTAACTAAAGCGAGCCGCCACATACGCTGCCGCGTTGTGGGGGATGGGAATATCTCGTAGGTTACGCGTAGTCTCCATGTGACTAAAGTGTGCAAGTGGCACCATATAGGTACCTACACCAAAAAGTAGGCGCATAAAAAAAGGAGATAATTCGATCTTGCTTGCCACTGCGGTGAGCCCTTTTTTTATCACTTGGGCGAGCCGCCACCGCAATTGACGTTGGGGCGCGTTGACACTGACAAAGGTGGGGCAATAATAGGTGCCATTGATGATGCGGTAGAGATGGAGGTGGATGCGGCACGTGCCTCTTTTGTGCAACGAGATGCGAAAAAGCTCAGCGCGGTAGTAATATCTTTTCGCTTTGAACCCTGCTTGTCTGAGCTCTGGCAGGATAGCTTGGAGCTGGTCAAGGCTTTCTGCATGCAGGCCCAGCTCAATACTGTGGCCCGTCGAGAGCAAAGTGGGGTCACCACTGAGGCTACGACGTAAACTTTCACCATCGAGCCAGTACTGCAAACCATTAGCGTTCAAGATCGTCGTCAAATGCATAAGATTATCATTGCTCACTGTCATTTGGGTTACCAGTAACCCCTTTCTATATACTTATCGATAATTATACTTCTGCCACCGTTTAGTGTCAATTTTATATCCTAAACATTTCCATATAGAACGGTAGCGCTTATGTTACTTAAACAGCTGTTCAAATTCCTCGTAGCAGCGACGGTTATAGGCCTCCGGGTCAAAATGGTAATCTGCAGGCACCTGGCCGGCTAAAAAGGCGGTCAGCCCTAGATAGATGCTTTGTTCATCCTGTCTGATAACCATTTGGCCATCGTCCACGCATACATCGCGCGCAGCGGGGAAATCGGCAACGAGAATGGGCAAGCCCACCATTCTTGCTTCTAGCACCGCTAACCCCTGTCCCTCAAAATGGGAAGGAAAAACGAAACAGTGGCATGCCTTGAGGACGATAAAGGGATTATCTAAATTGCCCGGTAAGAAAACAACCGTTTTTAGTTTCAAGCGAGCAATCAGTTTTTCTAGAGTAGGTCGCAAGTCACCCTCACCAACAATGTAAAGGCGACAGTGAGGGTTTTCCTGGTAGACTCTTGCAAACGCTTTAATGAGGTTTTGCTGGTTTTTTTCCGGGGACAGACGTCCCATGGTGACAAAGTTAATGTTGGTCGGTATGGGAAGTTTAATGATGTCGCCCTGGATCATGCCGCTACGATCACTCACCCGCGCTTGGATGAGATAGGGCATGCCGTCTAGCTCCAGTGAGGCTTCTTGCTGTAGTCCCGTGATAATGCGCTGGAAGTCGGTGGTGTTTGTGGCGTAGGTAAATTTATGATCGGTTTTACTGGTGGCCAAGTTTTTGCGATTGACTTCCATGATGGCTTTGCCACAACTTACGATTTTATCATAGTGCTCGTACAAGGAAAATACGGCACGAATACCCGTTTGTCTTTCACGATATGCTTTCTCTTGCCCCGCAACCATGCGGTCTTTATCTCGTAATAAGTCATTATGCTGCCAAATGATACGCTTGGCATCTTGTGCTTGCATCATCAGGTAGTTAAAGAAGGGACCATAGCCTGAGAAATCGACAATATAGTCAAAACGGCTATCGCCAAAACAGCGCTGAAATTCCCGCGCAAAAAGTTGTTGTGGAAATAGCTTTTTTAAAAGGGGCGTACCAATGCCAAAGGTACGCACGAATTGGTAGCGGATGTCTTCTGTCAGTGTGGCATTATAGGCGGCGGTACGGGCGAGCACGCGTACTTGCGCTGGAATTTTTGCCACGTTTTCAGTAACATCCTGCTCCTTTGGTTTAGGGACGATTAAGGAGACATCGAATTTATTATAATCTAGCCTCTGTAGCAGACTTAATAAGGAAAAGGTCACTCCATTTGTTTTAAGCGCACCCGCATACAATAAGAGTTTCTTTTTTGTGGTGCGCAAGGGTGGCAGCACGTGATATGGTTGCAAGTTGTGCTTAAAAAGTATATCCACCATCTTGCTTGCCACCTGGCCATCATCATGTTCACATGCCCACGCCTTGGTCGTGGTATAGATGTCCTGATACTGGCGCTTAACTTCATCAATCTCGTTAATCCAGCGGCTAATGTCAGCAAGATCTTTTGTGGCGGGGCCGGGTAGCTCTGCTAAGGAAAAATAAACGCCACGATTCTCTTGGTACTGCAAAATATCCGGAATATAAAACAAAATCGGTCGCTGTGTTAGCATAAAGTCAAAATAGATACTGGAATAATCGGAAATGAGAATGTCCACGACAGACAATAACTCATTGGTATCTAGATGGGCCGGGATGAAGGCAGTCATGCTTTTTGCTTCGGCTAGGTGCTTGTACACTGCCGGATGGGGCTTGACTAGTACTTGATACTCCGCGCTATTGATTTGCTGCGTCAGTGTGGTTAACACCTGCAGGTAGTCGGAGATACTATCCTCCGGCTTAAAATAGTTCTCTCCCCGCCATGTGGGCGCGTAAAGAATTATTTTCTTTGTTTCATCCACAGCCACACCCGCAGCTGTTAATCTTTGCAGCATGGCGGGGCGAGGCGTTTGTAGGACTAGATCATTACGGGGATAGCCATTTTCTATGATGCGGCCTTCATAGAGGCCCTCTAACTTATAGGCTTCTTTAAAAATTTGCGTGGTAAAACGGTTAGCGGACATAATATAATCTGCCGCTAACAGGTTGCGCACCATATTGCCACTGGCAATCTTGCCGTTGGGTATATCAAACCCTAGCTTCTTCACGGTAATGCTATGCCAAGTATTAATATAGATTTGTCCTTTTTTCTTAGCGAAATAACTGGAAAAGGACGTATTATTGATGAGATACTTAGCGGTTACTAAATACGCAAGATATGCTTCCGTGTCCCGTTCTACGAAGGATACGTTTGGCATATCTTGATAGGCTTGTATTAGATCTTGGTGTTCTGTGAGATCTTCTAGTACCCATACATGCTGAAACTGCTCAAACAGTTCATCTTGCATCATGGCCTTAAAGATGGCGTAGGGGTTACAGATCATCCCTCGTCCGTAGGATGATTCATAAAGAATAAGATCATCCTTGACCGGGAGCGTGCTGTGTAATTTTGCATACATGGTGTACAGTTGCTTCTTTTTAGATCTTCGTCTACGGATAATGGGTTTATAAAACAATTTTAAGCTGCTCTTACCTTTCAGAGCAAATTTCTTCAACATAGCTTGTCCCCTCTTATCTGCCTACATCTATCTCTAAGTTTCTGTACCTGATATTACGCCTACTTCATATCATATTTACTATGTGGTTTACTAACAAAATGGCACGGATGTCTCATTTATTGCATAAATAGTTTTTGGTTTTGCTAACTATGTGCATGATGGGTAGCCGTTTGCCGTGGGAGCGCTACTCTTCGCTTGTGTCTCCCGGTTCTGTCGGTGGCTCCGACTCATCAACTGGTGGCTCAGGCTCGGGGTCCGTCGGTTCTTCGGGTTCTTCCGGTTCTTCCGGTACTGCAGGCTCCTCGGGTTCTGCTGGTGTAGGTGTAACCGCTTTGGGCACGGTAATGCTTGCACTAATGGAGTCTGATAGAGCACGGTAGTTGACGGCTTCGAGCCGATAGGTGTAACTACTCCCTGCTTCGACATCTGTATCTAGATAGCCTTTTTCTTCCTGCTTGTTGGCGACACGCGCTTCTGCACCACCATTGACACTCCGGTAGAGCGTAAACTCTTGATTGTTGCTTCCCGCCACCCAGGCTAGAGATACTGCTTTTTTATCTGCCTGCTCAACAATGTTGACAGAAAAGGAGCGAGGCGTACCGGGTTTGGTGTCGGTGAGTTTTTCTTGACGAGGTGCTGTGTAGTCGATGCCGAATACTTCCCGCATCACTTCCGCTTTAATCCCCGCATCTAGTACCATATAATAAATACCGTCTTTGCGCTGACCGCCACCTTTTAAGGTATGCTGTTCAATGCTACCTGAACCTAATTTCCCCACATACATGGCCAGTGCTATCATTTGTTGATTGCTAAGATTGGTCTGAATTAAATCCTGATAGGTGCTATAAATTGTGGGGATATTCTTAATCATCCCTTCGTTGCGCAGGTGATCCAACGTGGCTAAGAGGAGATCGGTTTGTCGGTGTACACGACCAATATCGCCGCCCACACTCCTTGTGCGTAGATACCACAGATACTGGCGTCCCGTTAAGAGTCGTTCGCCTTCTTTAATGCGTAACTTCCCTGTCGTATCGTAAACGTCGAAGGGCACATCAAACTTTACTCCGCCAATAGAATTGACCATTTCTACCACGGCATCCATATCAACGCAAGCGTAGTAGGTCAGGGGCATACCCCCGAGAACGTTGCTAATACTTTTGAGGGCATACTCCACTCCGCCCTCGTGCTGGTTTTCATTGCCACTGTATTTATAGCCAAAATAGTAGGCGTGATTAATCTTGTCATACGTAGGCGTCTCGGCGATGCGGGTATAGCTGTCCCGCGGGATATCGATTAAATGCACCGTATTTTCATCAAAATTAATGGAAACAACCTTGATGGTATCGGTACGGTATGCCGAATAGATTTCATCGCGTGATTCACTACCGTCTAATCCCAGTAGCACGATATTGACGATGTTTTTGTTAAAATAATTGTCTAGATCCCAGTCTACCTCCACTGGCTTTTCCTCTTCATCAGACGGTGGTGCAACGATGGGAGGTGGGTCGAATAAATTGGCAGGCCGACTAATGCGGTAGTAATACCAAGAAGCATAGGCACCCGTAGGAATAAGGAGAATAAGAATAATTGCAAAGATCTTCTGATATGTTTTCCAGGATTTAAACTTCTGCAGTAATCTGACAAAAACATTATTTTGCTCTGCAGAGTTTTTGTTCGCATCATCATGAACAGTCATTGGGTCGCCTCCAAAAGTAACAAAGTATTAACGTCATAAAATTCGACGGATGCTGTTTATTCCCTCTATTTATTAAGGGAATTTAAAGGTATTATTTAACAGTTAAGAACTGTAAACAAGAAAGGTGTGCTTATTAGGTTCCCTTAAACACACCTTTCAGTACTGGCTAGATTAGCTGCTTTACAAACTGTCAAGTGAAATAATTTTCTAACAGTACAAGAAAAGTGCGCCTATTGGGTTCCCTTAACACACCATATCAACTTTATTCCGTATCCCCTTATCACTGTTCATCCATCCCAAAGGCCATACCCCAAAATGTAGGGAACGGTCTTGACCGTTCCGCGCTTACCTGTTTTACAGGAGCTGTACTGCTAACCACCTATATAAAACGCACATCCAGCAACATAAAAGAGAAGCCGGGCAGACCGAGCTTCTCTTAATCTCTACCCCATATCGCTATCTGACATAGATGGGGTTGGTAAAAATCCACGGCTTCTTCTTTAGACGAACTTCTACACGATAAGTTCCACTTTCTTTTACTTTTATGGAACATTGGTTATCTTTATGCTCCAGCCACGTAGCGCCATCTTTAACGATGGTAATGTGCGTGTGGTGACGTGGTGCTGATGGACAACAGACGTTTAGCTTCGTCTGTGCCGTTAAGGGTGCGGTATCACCAAGGGAGAATTCATTGTCACCGCTCGTGATGGTAAAGGAGAAGGCCGTTGCTTCAGCCACGACATGGTTGACGATAAAGGCCCGCCCTGCACGCAAAGCCGTTAGTATTTGTTCTTTGGCTTCCCCCGCGTCTTGGGAGAGTGGCTTTTGTAGAAGCAAGCCATTGTTGGCTGTTTTAAATAGATATCCATAAGGAAAGATGCGGCGCCGAATGGGCCCACGGTTGATATGCCAATCGTGGGCATCGGAACCCGCAATGGCTGTAATTTTACGCTGGCGCGTAATCTTATCGAAGCGGGCTAGCGCTTGTGGGCAGGGACCCGTAATGGGACCCAAGGGATGCAAATATGCATAATACAAACCCTTGCAGAGATTGGAGGCGCCATCTCGCCACTGGGAACTCCAGTTCCACACTTCTATGCCCGCAAAGCCAACTACATTCCAATCATGCCAAGGATAGGTGATCCCATCTAGGACAAGAGGTGAACCTTTTTCAAAGGGGTGGGCAATAATACCCACGCCACCTTGCTTGTTGACAGCGTCAATCACAGACTGGGGGTTATCATCGTCGGCTGCAATCTCATTTTTTATCCCCAGTGCCAGGTAATGGTGATGGGCACGATTGATTTCACTCCCACACAATACAAGTACACCTTCAAGATAGCCTTCATCGGATAAGCCTTTGAGCGTATGATGATCCGTAATAATAATATAGTCGAGGCCAACCCGAGCCGCTGCTTGGGCAATTTCCATAATGGTACCCGCACCATCCGAATGTGTGCTATGAATATGTATATTGCCAGTAACAACATGCACGGCAATCCCCCCTCTCTTCTATTCTATCATCATACTTCACATTTTGTATGAATATAACCCAACACCAACATTCCCCGCGCCTTGCCGGCTCATCAACTAGGGTGCGGTACCCCAAAATGTAGGGAACGGTCTTGACCGTTCCGCCGCTTGCCCGCTCATACCTAGGGTGCGAAATGGTCAAGACCATTGCCTACACTAAAGATTGACACGAGGGCAAGACTAATGAACGCGTAAGCAAGATTAATCTTGGGTCCGAATAACAGCAAAAATGCGTATTTAAATTGCGATAAAATTAGTACTTGTTGGGTTTTCCCAACGGATATAGTGACGTACCGTTTCCTGCAAAAAATCTTGATCTAACAGAACATACGAGATCCCCTCAATGGTGGCAACACGACCTTGCAACTGGATCGTAGGCACATTCTCAAAATCTAGGGAGGCACTTGTACGACTAAAACGGAGCAATGTGGGTAAAGTCATATCGGTCCGTATGTGACGTGCAAACTGTTCTAACAGCATTGGCATTCTGACCACACTTTTAATTTGGATTAACTGGGCTACAATGGCTTTTAGGACTTGCTGCTGCCTTCGCATGCGACCAAAATCCCCTTCCGGGTCAGAACGGAAACGTGCATAGGAAAGTGCTTGACTGCCATCTAAGTGTTGCGGCCCCTCTTCCACAATGGGATGACCATCTAAGCCAATGATATCTCGCTCCACTTGCATTTCAATACCTCCGACAGCGTCGACCATGCTTTCAAACCCTGAAAAATTAGTATAGAGATAATGGTGAATAGGGATATCTAATAAGGTCTCGACCGTTTCTTGCAGTAGGGGGACTCCCCCAAACTGCATGGCATGGTTGATTTTGTCTAAGCCCAAACCAACAATCTCCACCCGGGAATCACGGGGTATGGAAACGAGTGCAACATCATGAGAGATATTATTAATACTCATCACGATAATGGTGTCCGCACGACTAGGCTCGTCATCCTCTTGATCTAGACCAAGGATCATAATATTGGTTACACCCCGCAACGTTTCACCGCGAGCACCATCTGGCTGAGGGGAGCGCTCGTAAATTCGTACCCACACTGATGATAGCCACAGGGCGCAAAGAAGTAGCACAAGTATAAATGCAGTTTTCCATACTTTTATTTTTCGTTTCTTCATATGGTACACCCGCCTAACAAAAAGGGACTATGTACCATAAATTGTCCTTCTCCCCGATCTTTATGCCTTTCAGTCCAACATCAGCTTGCTCCCACTTCCCTACTGCAAGATGCCTTCATTTTCTCAACAAAAAACGCGGAACGGTCAAGACCGTTCCCTACATTTGTGTGTAGGTAACTGGGGTATGTTGTAGGCATGGACGTGGGGCGGAACGGTCAAGATCTTTCATTTGGGTGTGGTATGCCGCTTTGATATTTGTTTATTTTTGGCAAATATAAGTATCCTTCAAGTGTAGGGAACGGTCTTGACCGTTCCGCTGCTTTTTTCATATTGAATGTTAATATTCACCTTGGCGGGTATAATACTTATCTAATTCCCACTTTAATGGATTCGTGTCAATATATTGCCAAATCTCTAGGTATTCTGCGTCATTGCGAATAATGTGATCATGATAAGACTTTTGCCAAACTGTAACATCATTCTTTATTTCGTGTATTCGTCTTGCTACGCCGGATTTATATAAACCAATAGCCTTTGGTACTGTTGCTAGCACTACTGGCTCTTCCATTTTTGTTTCACCTATCTTAATATCTAGGATTACGTGGATATGATTGGGCATAACAATAAACTTGATTAATTCTGTATTGACAAACCGATTGGGAATTTGCAATAATTCTTGCTGTGCAATCTGACCATAGATATTTAAAACCATATTGCCGTCAACAACATGTCCGAACAATTGCCTTCTGTCATGGGTACAAATAGTTATGAAATAGTATCCATTTTTTGTGTAATCATAATCCCTTAGCCTTTGTGGTTTACGGTTTGGTAATTTCATAAAAGCCGTCCCCCCTGTGGGAACGATTATAATCATTCCCTGTATTTTACTGATAATATTACTTGCAGTTAGCAAGTGAGCTGGAACGGTCAAGACCGTTCCCTATATTGGGGTGTAGAGAGCTGGGGTATTTTGGGTGGTGTGGACGTGGGCCGGAACGGTCAAGACCGTTCCCTACA
>JANKMV010000056.1 GCA_024650095.1 Bacillota bacterium
ATATGGTTTTGTAACGCCCTCATGGTTACGACTTTGCTCTCCAACATGTAGGAACTTATAAGTATCACTGTCGTACTTGCAACTGTCTGGACGTACGTTTAAGAAAAGTTACTTTTCATCGTTTTAAGCTAACACCATGGGGAAAGCTAAACGTGGCACACCAAATGCACAGATCAGTATCGGAGTGATGTTATGCGCAACAGAGATGTAGCTGAAATGTTGGAGCGGGCAGGTCGTATTCTGTCCTTACGAGGTGAGAATAGGTACCGGATTCGGGCATATCAAAAGGCGGCTCGTGCAGTAGTTTCTTTAGATGAGGGCATAGATGTTGTGGTGAAAGAAAAGCGCTTGCAGCAGCTAGAAGGCGTTGGCTCAGCGCTAGCGGAAAAAATTCAAGAGATCGTGGAAACGGGTACGCTATCCATGTTAGAGCGGATCGAAACCGTTAGTTTGCCACCTACGAAGATGAACCGTACCATTCTGTTGGCGTCAGCGCTGACATTTTCTACAGAACTGTTGCCACAGCTGGTGGCATTACCTGGTGTAACACAAGTACAAGTGGTGGGAGAAGCACGACGACGGCGGGAAACAGTAACTGGCTTGGAGTTTGCCTTAGCTGTAAGTGATATGGCAGAGGCTAAAGAATCTCTCGGGGCCCATAAACATCTGCATTCTTGTCGATGGGAAGATAACAAATGTTTTACTGTGCACAGTTTTGGCATTGAGATCACTTTTCATCTTGTTGTTGAGGAATGCTTTGTACAGACTCTGTGGCAGACCACGGGTTCTGTTACTCATGTGCAAAAAATGGCTATGATCATTAAAGAGAAAACAGGCCAGCAAATCATGAAGGTGCCAGGTCAGAGTAATGCGCTACAGCTTTTAAGTGAAGAGGAACTCTATGCTTTGGCAAATCTACCTTTGATCGCACCGGAATTGCGAGAAGACGGGGGTGAAATTGAAGCAGCACAAGCGGGACAGTTACCACTGTTGGTAGATGCCGCGGACTATAAGGGTGATTTACATATTCATACTGACTGGAGTGATGGTGCGGCCAGTATGAAGAAAATGGTGGAAGCAGCCGTCGAGTTGGGATATGAGTATGTAGCCATCACAGATCATTCTCGTTCCTTAAAAATTGCTAAGGGTCTTTCTTTAGAGCGGTTGAGTCAACAGCAAGCCTTCATTAAATCATTACAAGATAAATACAACATCCGTATTTTTTCCGGCATTGAAGTTGATATTCTTGATGATGGAAGCATCGATGCCCCTAACGAAGTATTGGCTAATCTGGATGTTGTGATTGCTTCTGTGCATAGTGCCTTCCGTCAAAGTCGAGCTAAAATGACGACACGCATTTGTCGTGCCATGCAAAATCCCTATGTACAAATCCTCGGCCACGCTACCGGACGCCTATTGGGGAAACGTGAGCCTTATGAGGTTGATATGGCAGAGGTTCTACGGGTGGCGGCAATGACTGGAACCTCTTTGGAAATAAACTCCTCACCTGATCGATTAGACATTAATGACAGTGTGGCTCGCAGGGCGAAGGATGCGGGTATTGCTGTGGCCATCAATACCGATGCGCACAGCCAGTTGGAACTTGCTAATATGTTATTAGGGCTAGCCATGGCTCGTAGAGGGTGGCTTGAAAAAAAAGACGTACTAAACACATCCTCCGCCCAGGATATTCTAGCTATTTTGCAGAAAAAAAGAAGAAAGCATTAACGATGCTTCTCAAATTGCTCCATTATTGCTTGCAAATCTTGACGCGTTTTTTGGGCATACGAATTTACAGCACGGTCAAGAATATGCAATGTTTGTGTTTGCAGGCTTTGTGGTGTAATGGGTTGATACTCTTGCTTTTTAATGATACTAAAAGCCCCGCCACTTTCTAGCGTTCCTTCTTTTACTTCATTGATGTCGTCAATACCATTCTTTCGTAATTCCTGCTTAAGATCATCGATATTCATGCGAACATCATCCATGTTTTTTTTAAGAATATGCCCATCACGTATGATAATTGTCGGCTTGTCCTCAATAAAGAGCCGAAATTTACGATTCTTTAATGATATTGTGGATGCTACAATTTCCAAACCACCAAGTATAAGTAGCGGTACTAATGTGGGCAACAAGGGTAGATCAAGATCCACCATGGGGGCTGAGGCAACGGAGCCAATAATTACACCCACAACAAAATCCATGGGTGACAACTGCCCTAATTCTCGCTTACCCATTAATTTAACTACGATAATTGCCACCGCATAAATGGCAAGTGTCCTCGCCCCTAATTTTGCAGCTTCTGCGAGTATCTCTGGCATGGCTAATGAACCATTAGTTGATTGCTATGCTGCCAGCCATGCACAATCTTCCCACATTGTTTTACCACGTCTGACATCTTGGCAAATGACTGGCTGTCAAACATAGCGACTTGAGCTTGGGACATCGTAGCGATGGCTTGTTGCAGTGATTGCGCAACTTGCTGGTCTGAGTAATGAAGTTGTTCATGAACTGTTGTCTCTAGTTGTTGCAACAAGGATAGATAATACTGTGGTTCATTATTGACGCCTTGCTGAGTAAGGGCTTGTTGCATAGCTTGTACCTGTAAAGAAAGCGCATCAACATTTTGCGCATCTTTTAAAGCGGTACTGGCTTGTTGCATCGTTTGTTGAATCGTTTGTTCTGTTTTTAATTGTTGTGCTCTTACGATGGCTTGTAAGTGTAAGACAAGTTGTGTAAACTCCTCCTGTGGCGTAGGCTGTTGTTTTGCTATCATCTGTTGCTCCATGGTAACGTTGGCATGAGCTAACGTTTTCTCTCTTGTGCGGTTGAGTTCATGTAGCGCATGTTGATTCATTTTTAGATCACCCATGGGTATCCTCCTTACTCTTTTACTATAGTGTGCCAAATCCCAGCAGGTATTATAAATAAAGCAGGAAGTGTTTCCTAATGAAGCGAACTTATAGTAAGTTATTAGACGCAGATTTCTATGACATGCCTACAGTAGACGTGGCTCGTGCTCTCTTGGGTAAAATTCTCATTCATGAAACGGTAGAGGCCACTACAGCGGGTCGCATCGTTGAGGTTGAAGCTTACTTAGCTCACGACGATGCTGCTTGCCATGCAGCTCGGGGGCAGACTGCACGGAATGCCCCCATGTTTGGTCTTCCCGGCACTGCCTATGTTTACCTCATCTATGGTATCCACCATTGTTTTAATGTTGTTACAGGTCAAGTGGGCGAAGGTGAAGCTGTTTTAATTCGTGCGCTAGAGCCTCTCCTTGGTTTGACAACCATGGCCGACCGTCGAGGAACATCTGTGTTAAAAAAAATAGCTGTGGGTCCTGGTAATCTTTGTTGTGCGTTAGCTATTAACAGAAAACATAATGGCCATAATCTGCAGAAGTATCCCCTTTATCTCACCGAGGATGGTTTTCAGGCAAGAGATATTATTACCACAACACGTATTGGGATCTCTGTGGCCACTGCTTTACCCCTACGTTTTTATCTAGCGGCTAACCCGTTTATTTCAAGGAAGTGATGTATTGGAAAGAGAAATTAGACTACTGGAATTCGATAAAATTCGCAACTTTTTAGCGGAACAATGTATAACACCCATGGGCCGTGAGTTGGCAGAGGATCTAATTCCCACCGTTGAACTTGATCTGTGTTGTCGCTGGCAGGCGGAAACCACGGAGGCGGTCTCATTAATGACCCGTCATCATCTTGGCATGGACAATGTACCGGATGTACGTCGTCTCCTTGATCTGGCTGCTCGTGGCTCCATGTTAGGCGAAGAACAGCTAGGAGGCGTACTGCGGCTACTACTTGCGACAACTAAGCTAAAGCTTTTTTTTAAAGAGAAAGAAGGATATCCAATTCTTCTTGGTTTAGTGGCGGGGATGGACGCCTCACCAGTATTGCGGGAAGAGCTTAAACAGGCGATCGATGATGAAGGCGCCCTGCGCACTGATGCTAGCCCGGAACTGTCACGACTTAACCGTGCAATTCTTGGTGGCGAGCGTGATTTGCGGGATCGTTTCGATCGCTTTGTGAAAAACCCTAGCCAGCAAAAAATGTTGCAAGAAAACTTAATTACCGTGCGTGGGGACAGATTGGTTGTGCCAGTGCGTTTGGAATATCGGACACAAGTGCAGGGAGTGGTTCATGACCAGTCGGCCAGTGGTGCCACAGTCTTTATTGAACCGTTATGGGCGGTGGAGGCCAATAATAAGTTATCTGTGTTGCGGCGTGCGGCAGAACGAGAGAAAGAGCGAATTTTAGCTCAACTCTCACACTGGGTTGGCGGTGAGGCGGACGCTCTTATGACAACACTAACGCTTTATGCTGAGTTAGATTTTATTATGGCAAAAGGACGTCAAAGTCTAGGAGATAAAGGTATCGAGCCCACGATGAATAATAATGGGTATTTAAAAATTGTCGCCGGTCGTCATCCACTATTAAGTGGAGATGTTGTGCCTGTGTCTTTGGAAATGGGAGAAGATTTACGTACACTGGTCATTACTGGGCCGAACACTGGTGGTAAAACGGTCACCCTAAAAACGGTGGGTCTATTCTCGCTGATGGCACAGAGTGGTTTACATGTGCCGGCCTTGGAGGGCACGGAGCTAGCCGTATTTCCTAAAATATTCGCCGATATCGGGGACGAACAGGATTTAAGTCAATCGTTATCCACTTTTTCAGGACATTTAAAAAACATTATTGAAATACTGGCTGGATTACAGCTAGGATCACTCGTGCTACTGGACGAAGTGGGTGCTGGGACAGATCCAACGGAAGGTGCAGGACTAGCGATGGCTATTTTAGAGTACCTTCACCAACATGGAGCAGTTACAGTGGCCACAACCCACTATAGTCAGTTAAAAAGTTTTGCCTATCTGACCGAAGGTATGGAAAATGCATCTGTGGAATTCGATGTCGCAACGTTACGCCCAACCTATCAATTACTGGTGGGTGTTCCGGGTGTAAGTAATGCATTTGCCATTGCCAAACGACTAGGACTTTCAGATGAAGTGATTGAACGGGGTAAAGAGTTTCTTTCCCATGAGGAGACCCGTTTAGAAGAAGTGGTGGCAGATTTAGTGGCAGACCGCAAACGATTGGAGCTTGTGTCAGTGCAGGCGGAAGATGAAAGGATACAAGCTCGTAACTTACTCTTGAGGGTGGAACAGGAAAAAGCAGAACTTGCGCGGCGCAAAGATGAAATTCTTGACAAGGCCAAGACAGAAGCACTTGATATTATTGTGCGTGCGAAGCGGGAAACACAACAGCTATTAAAGGAATTACGAAAAATGGCAGCCCAACCGACACCTCCTTTGACCAATAAAATGGCAGAAGCGGAGAGATCAATACAGACACTTGTTGATGAGATCGATGCTTTTGCACCCCCAACGCAAGCGGCTACACCTTTAGAGTTAACTGAGCTTTCGCCTGGGTTGGAAGTGCAGGTTATCAGCCTCGGACAACGAGGCACCATTGTTCATCTTGCGGGTCAACAAGTACAGGTGCAGGTCGGATCAATGCGTGTGACGGTGGATCCGCAGGATCTAGCACCCGTTTCCTCTGCTCGCAAAAATAAGCCAGATGTGCTGGTTACTTCACTCTATGTGCAACGCGATGTGCCACGCGAACTAGACTTGCGCGGGCAGACGTTAGATGAGGCTATACTCAATGTAGATGCCTACCTTGAAGAAGCGGTGGTTTCTTCCTTAAAGGACGCTCGTCTTATCCATGGTAAAGGAACAGGCCGGTTGCGTGCTGGCCTAAAAGACTATCTGCAAGGCCATCCACATGTGGCATCTATGCGGATGGGTCAGCCTAATGAAGGTGGAACGGGTGTTACTGTGGTGGAATTAAAAGATACTACAAAATAAAGTTGAAGTTCTAGGTACCAGTTTCTTTGCAGATAAAAAGCTCCCCAGCTGAGGAGCTTTTTATCTGTGCTATAGTTGTTTACTAGTTAGTTTGTTATTCTGGAACATCGGGTTGTTTAGGTTTTTTAGGTTCTTCCGGCTCCTCGGGCTCTTCAGGTTCTTCAGGTTCTTCGGGTTCCTCTGGTGGTTCTGGTGGTTCTGGTGGTGGAGGAGGAGGAGGTGGTGGTGGCGTCACCGTAACTGTGGTCGAGACAGTGCCCGATTTTACGCCCTCGGCATTGATGGCGGTGATTTGATAACTGTAGGAGCCGGGCACCAATCCGGGATCTGTGAACTTCAGTGCCGTAATTGGTTCGCTCCGAAGCAGAACAAATGTGCTATCGGCAGGACCCTTACGGGCAATGAAGTAACCGCTGGCACCTTTCGCTGCCTCCCAGGTTACCACTACATCTCCCTCGTCATTAATTTGAGTTGCCGTTAGTTTTTTTATTTCACTAGGTCGAGATGTATGCAGATCGCAGAGTTCGTCTTCTGCCGGTGGCATAAGTTCGGCGTCTTTAGGTTGACGACCCGAACGACCAGGCCAACGACCATCTGTTTTAATAAACTCGGGTCTGTTGAGGAATACTTTTGTCTCTAGTAATTCTAATGGACAGAATTCTGTGGGTAGTAAGCCCGACTCGGAGCATACCTCTACCTCCACGTGCATTTCACACGTACCCTGCGGAATCGTTCCGTTGGCAAACCAGTCGGTGACGATGTTCTCTTTGGGACAGAGTTCGCTAGGCCGCAAGCCACTCTTGTTGCAGATGGTAACTTGACGCAAGCCACCGGGGCGCTTAAATTCTTCTTTGGGTAAACCATCATGAACTGCTTTCATAATGGGATTCATTAATTTAGGGATGACCTCAAAGGAACGGTAAATACCCATTTCTTTAGGATTGGGCCATGAGTCTTGCCCCATCCAAAACACGGTTACGTATTGCGGTGTGTACGCCGCCATCCAAGCATCATGTGCGTACTCACTCGTTCCAGTTTTGGCGGCAACGGTGCGACCAATGCGTAAACCGGTACCGGTCCCACTACGTACTGTATCTATTAAGACGCTGGTGGTGAGCCAGGCAGCTTGTGGAGATAAAATTTCCTCTTTTTTGGCTTCATGTTCATAGAGTACATTCCCATCACTATCTACGATTTTCATAACCGTCGTAAAATCAGTACGTACCCCTTCATTGGCCAAAACGGAAAATGCTTGTGCTGTGTCCCAGACACTGACACCATTGGTTAGGCCACCAACCACCATGCTTAGCCCGGCATCTTTCTCTGCGAAGCTAGTGATTCCCATTCTTTTGGCATACTCTTTGCCCTTTTCTATACCAAGCTGATCCAGTAGCCGGACTGCAGGTAGGTTGTAAGAGTTAGACAGTGCATTGCGAATTGTAACTAAACCACGGAAACTCAAATCATAGTTATTGGGGTAGTAGGTTGCGCCCCCCTTAAAGATAGCTGGTGCATCATCTAGCACGGTACCAGGGGAGGCCAGCCCTTCATGAAAAGCGGGACCATAGGCGATAATGGGTTTGAGAACAGAACCTGCCTGCATCTTCCCTTTTACCGCGCGGTTAAAGACATTAATTTCCGGCTCGTACAAGCGACCGCCCACTAAAGCGGCAACATAGCCCGTTTCCGGTTCTGCTACTACGACGGCAGTCTGGGGCTGAATCGGTTTATCTTCATCTCGGAAGTTCTTCCGATAATTCTTCGGGTTATCTATAACATCGACCACGCTAGCCTGTAACTTCTGATCTAATGTTGTGTAGATATGCAGACCACTGGTATATATTTTGCTTTTAATTTCTGAAGTGGTCATATTATCAAAATCGGGTAGCGTTTCTAGAATGTCAGGCACTTCATCTAGTACGACATGATCCACAAACCATGGATGCGGGTAGGTACGATCAGGTAATCCGGAGAGCACAATTTCTTCTTCTTTAGCGGCATCGGCTTCGGCTTGTGTAATTTTTCCTGTGGACACCATGGAAGCGAGCACAAGCGCCTGTCTTTTCTTGGCTTCTTCAAAGTCTCGGTATGGTGAATATTTCCCCGGTAAGTTGGGAATACCCGCAAGCATGGCAGCTTCGGCCAGCGTCACATCTATTGCGCTTTTGCCAAAATAGGTATTCGCGGCAGCCTCCACGCCGTAGGCGTTAAAATCAAAGAAAATGTAGTTAAGATAAAATTCCAGCACTTCTTTTTTACTGTAGATACGTTCTAACTGGTAAGAAAGATAAACTTCCTGTACTTTTCTTTTAATGGTTCGTTCAGGTGTTAAGAACGTGTTCTTTACCAACTGCTGCGTGATGGTGCTACCACCTTGCATGTTACCTGTTTGATTAGTGAGGTTATTCCAGAAGGCACGGAAGATTCCTCGGGCATCAAATCCAGGATGATCATAAAAGCGTTCATCCTCAATGGCAATAAAAGCGTCAACTAAATGTTGGGAGATGTCATCCAATGGTACGATGACACGGTTTTCCGCCCCCATCAGTGGTGTAACCAGTTCCCCGTCCCTGTCGTAAAGAAAAGATGTACGTGCTGGCTCCAACTGAGCTGGATCAAAGGGTGGTAAATCGTTCATGTAATATCGGACTGCAGCATATGTAGTTATACCTGCCGCTGTGGTAAAGATGACAAAAACAATTAATAGAACCAAAAGGAGACGTTTCATTCTCTGTTTTTTTAACGCCTTAGTAGGAACACTGTTTTTGTTATCTTTTTTCCCCTCTTTTGTTTCTTTAGGCATTTTGTTCTCCTTTCACCAAGAGAAAACTCTCTCACGATTATACCATACCTCGTAGATGACGGTAAACGTACAAATTATTAGGTAACATTGATAATAGTTTTGCAAAAGGTCGCTTCTTACGGTAGAATTACCTTACAATTGACGTCAGAGCCCAAGAATGGCAAATATGGGGGATTATCGCGTTCATGCGCAACGACAATTGCAAATTAGTAAGAATAATACCGTAGAAATCATTGCACAAGGTGAACTATTAAAAAAACTTAACCGGATGAACTTAACGCGAGTATGCTTGCGGAAACGGCTTCAGTTATAAAGGCTGGCAAACGTAAGTATATAAAAAACACCCTTAATTTTAACGTAAAAACCACGGAAGAAGTTCCGTGGTTTTGTCACCTTTTGGCGTTCTTTCTCATATAATATATGGGGAGTGATGCGCAATGTTTCGACGTCGGAACGCACTGAGTCGAGAAGCTAGAGTATTTCTTTTACTTGCACTACTACTCTTTATCGTTATACAAATGTTTATGATGCTAGAGAGAAGCTTGCGTCCCACCATTTGGGCAGTGGCAAGGGTAAAGTCTCATCAATTAGCTACAAGTGCGATGAATCAAGCCATCTTAGACAATGTGGCTCATCGTGTTAGTTATCAAGATATAATACACTTAGTTACCGATCAAAATGGGAAAATTGTGTTAGCCCAAGTTAATCAAATGGAGATTAATAGCATCATTGCCGAAACAACATTATATGTACAACAATCTCTAAAAGATCTCTCACAAGAAAAAATTAGTATCCCCTTAGGGCAGGTGCTTGGAAGCTATTTATTATCAAATTTCGGACCTAAACTCCCCATCACCATTACACCACTGGGTGTTATTAACACAACGCTGGTTGATAAATTTGAAAATGCCGGTATTAATCAGGTGCGTCATAAAATTTACTTAGAGGTTCAAACAGAGATGCAGGTGGTGGTACCGCTAGTGGCCGAAAAAATACGGGTATCTAGTACCATCCCAATTGTTGATGCCATTTATCCAGGTGAAGTCCCGGATACTGTCATTAATCTAGAATTCCCCAATTCTGCAAACTTCCCAGTACCCGTTCCACCCAATACACAATAAAGATTAGCAACTATAGCATTGTTGTTATAACATAATAGACCGCAAATAAAACAGCAGCAAAGGGGACAAACATTACCAGCACCCCCGCGGTCCAAAAACCAAGACCAAACAAAAAGCCCCGCTTAAGCTCATGTTCCTTTTCATTTTCATCTTCAGTGGCGATTACAGTTTCCATAGCAACTTCGCTCATACGTTTCCTCCCCCTAAAGAAAATCCCTTATATACTATGGCTAAAACACCTAAAACATGCCAGTTCGGCGAATGTTATCCTCGACATATGCCCTCACCAATGGTACCACGGTGATATAAAAAGCTTACAAAATACCAAATGGTATTTTG
>JANKMV010000057.1 GCA_024650095.1 Bacillota bacterium
TCGTGTGCTCATTGCAGGTGGCTTTGGCAACTATCTCAACATTCGTGATGCCATAACCATCGGCCTCCTGCCGGACTTGCCAGCAGAAAAGTATATGTTTATCGGTAACTCTTCTCTAAAAGGAGCAAGACTTGCCTTGCTATCCCAGGACGCATGGCATGAAGCGCAAGCATTAGGCACAAAAATGACCTATCTAGAGCTATCTGCGGGGAATGACTTTATGGATGAGTTTATGTCTGCCATTTTTTTACCCCATACGGACATGACTCTGTTCCCTTCGGTGACAAAGTTAAAATAAAAGCATAGAAAGGAGAGTAACCATATGGCTTTCAGTGCAATGAAAGAAAAGTATAGAAATAAAGTAGGGACAGTCGTGTTAGGTGCTACCAAGGAAGATGGCGGTACTCGCGGCTATACCATTACTGTTGGCGGTGAAAGTACACTACCCTTCCTACATTTTGAAGGTGATATCCCCAATCGCCCCGTTGTGGCCCTGGAGGTCTGGGACGTTGCTCCCACCGATTGGCATGAATGTTTTGCCCCATATTATGGTGATGTTTTTGGTAACGCTGCAATGTGGGCAAAAAAGTGTGTTGAGGAATTTGGTGCCGATCTAATTATCTTGCGACTAAAGGGCGCCGATCCCGATATTGCAGATGCATCTGTGGAGGATTGTGTTAAAGTAGTAAAAGATGTATTGGCTGCTGTACCTTGTCCGCTGGTGGTATTGGGTTGCGGTAAAGTAGAAAAAGATAATGAAATTCTACCTGCCGTTGCAGAAGCAACATCCGGAGAAGGATTATTGCTTGGTCTTGCCGAACAAGAAAACTATAAGTCTCTGACGGCAGCCTGCATGGTACACAATCATAATCTGATTGCGGGCTCTCCCATAGATATCAATATTTGTAAACAGTTAAATATTTTAATTACAGAAATGAATCTGCCTAGCAACCGTATTATTATTGATCCTACCACCGCGGCCCTAGGTTATGGCCTGGAATATGGGTACTCCATTATGGAGCGTGCCCGCATGGGTGCTTTGCAAGGTGATAACATGCTAGCAATGCCCATTATCGGAAATGTTGGCAATGAAGTATGGCGGACGAAAGAGGCGAATATTTCTACGGCTGACGCTCCAGCTTGGGGCGAACAAGAAAACCGCTCCATCTTGTGGGAAGCTACCACTGCTACCGCTCTCTTGCAAGCAGGCATGAATATCGTTATCTTGCGTCATCCCAAAGCTGTAACTCTTGTTAAGCAGAACATCGAAGAGTTAATGGTCCCTGCAAACTTCGATGAATAAGTAGTGGAAAGCGTCCGTTTGGTACGGTCGCTTTCTACCCACCTTAAAAAGGGAGGTATGATAAATGTTTATTATCGGCGAAAGAATTAACGGAATGTTTAAAGACATCGCCCAAGCCATCCGTGACGAGGATCCCCGGGCTGTCCAAGAATGGGCTCGCCGGCAAGACGTCTCTGGTGCCCGTTACCTAGATATTAACACCGGGCCCGCTGCCAAGGACCAAGTTAGGGTCATGCGTTGGTTAGTCGAGGTTGCCCAGGAAGCGAGTGACCTGCCCCTCTGTTTAGATTCAACTAACTACGATGCCATTGAAGCCGGCCTGGAGGTCTGCAAGCGTCCAGCCATGATTAATTCTGTTCCTGCAGAATGGCCTAAGATGGAGCGGGTGTTTACCATGGCTGCTAAGTATGATGCGGCTGTCATAGGTCTTGCTATGAACGAGCAAGGCATTCCTAAGGATGCCGATACACGCGTAGCGTTAGCTATGGAGTTGGTCGCTGCGGCGGACTCTTATGGCATTCCCATGGAGAATCTTTATATTGATCCATTGGTATTACCATGTAATGTGGGTCAGGACCATGGTCCTGAAGTTATGCTTACCCTCCGTCAGGTTAAGCTACTAGCCGACCCATCTCCCCGTACAGTGGTGGGTTTATCCAACATTTCTCAAGGAACTAAAAATCGTGAGCTCCTCAATAGAACGTTTGCTGCCATGGGGATTGCTAACGGTCTTGACGCAGCTGTGGGTGATGCCTGTAATGAAGAATTAATGGCCACCATCGCTACGGCTAGGGTTATTATGAACCTAGATATCTATTGTGACAGCTATGTTGATATTTATAAGAAACAGAAATAGTAAGCACTGTTGAAAGGAGGAAAAATCTTTTGAGTAATATCAAATACGACATGGCTTCCGCTGTGCCGGAGTATCCCCCCTGCCAGGGCGGTTGTCCTGTCCACACAGACATCCAGGAATATGTTCGGCAGATTTCCGTGGGCAACTATGACAAAGCAGTGGAAGCAATTACAGCCCCCAACCCCATGGCCTCCGTATGTGGTCTGATCTGTGCTCATCCTTGTGAGACGGAGTGCCGACGTAAAGATGTTGATGAGGCTGTTTCCATCCGTGCTCTAAAACGGTACGCTTTGGAAAATGGTAACTGGCCAGAAGTTAAGAAAGCGGAAGTCACTCGTACAGAAAAAGTAGCGGTGATTGGTAGCGGGCCTGCCGGTTTAGCGGCAGCCAAAGATTTAGTGGAAATGGGTTTTGCCGTCACAGTTTTTGAGCGTGAGTCCGAAGCGGGTGGTGCCATTACCAATTTTATTCCTCGTTATCGTTTGCCCATGGAGGCTATGCGTAAAGACGTTGCACGTGTAGTTGCAAGTGGTGTAGAAATTAAGACAGGGGTGGAATTGGGCAAAGATCTTTCCATTGATGAGCTAGCCGAGGAATATAAAGCCATTATCTTAGCATTGGGCTTGCCTGCTAGTCGTTCACTACCCATTCCGGGTGCCGATGCCAAAGATGTCATGTTAGCACTACCATTTTTAAGTAGCGCTAAATATAATGACTTTATATTTGAACCCGGACGCAACGTGCTTGTCATCGGTGGTGGTAACGTCGCCATGGATGTAGCTCGTTCCGCTGTCCGTTGTGGTGCGGCCAGTGTGCAGCTGGCTTGTTTGGAATGTCGCGATATTATGCCTGCTTCGCCGTGGGAGATTGAAGAAGCCGAAGATGAAGGCGTAATCATGAATGATGCCTGGGGACCACAGCGCATTGTTGTGGATGATAGTGGCAACATCACCGGTATGGAATTAAAAGAAGTGCTGGATGTCTTTGACGATCAAAAACGATTTAACCCACAATATGGGGAAAGCCAAAAAGTTGTTTCCTGCGATGTTGTGATTTTCGCCATTGGCCAAGGAAATGATAATCTTTCCTATCTCACTGAATCTGGTATTGAGCTTACTGAGCGCGGTATTTTACAATACAACAGACGGACTATGCAAACCACTCGTCCCGATGTTTTTGCCACGGGTGAAATCGCCTTTGGTCCTGGTTTAGCGGTCGCAGCTCTAGCCTCGGGTCAAAAAGTTGCCCAAGCTGTCAAATGTTATCTGGATAACGTTCCCTTTGATGCCAATTTGGCGGATCGCTACACCACATTTAACGATTTGACAGATGGTACGGTAGAAAAGGTAAAACGGATCGCACGCCAAGATGTACCTCTGCTAGACGGTGAAACAAGAGGACACCATTTTGACGTAGTAGAAATTGGCTATGATGAGCGTGCTGCCCTATGTGAAAGTCGTCGTTGCATGGATTGCGCTGCCGGCGCCGAATGTATAGATGACATTTGTGCTGTTTGCCTTACTTGCCTGCGCACCTGCCCTTACGATGTGCCCAGCATAGACGAGAACGGCGTGTTCTCCATTCGCAATGAAGAGTGTCAAGCGTGTGGTCTCTGTGTCGGTATCTGCCCGGCCCATGCCATTAGGTTCCGTGACCAGTATGCACAACACGCACTAGATCAAATGGAAGAAGCGTTAACGCTTGCCTGGGACGAAGCGAGCAGTTATTCGATTGTTGTTAGCGATTCATTTCGTAACGATCTGCGAGGACAACGCCCGCAGAGTTTGCTCCTATCCATGGCAAATATTGAAAGTGATGTAGTGAGTAATTCTGCTTCGAAGCCAATAATTGAGGTTGAAGTAGAAACTGCAGATACAGTTTCCGTCCGCCTTCCACTTGCTCAATTTATGCCGCTCTCTCCTCGCATCTATACGCAGTATATGAAACTTGCCTGGTTTACTACTTTAATAAATAACGGTAAGTACAGTGAGGCTACAGAAGCTGTGTCGCAGACGTATGAATTGCCTTTAGATGCTTTTACCCAGCTCAATCCAAACTTTCAGCCTCATCATATTACGAAAATCACTCTACACTTTTCCGCTGCTCCGGGGAAAGTCATGATTGATGATATCGGCTTCTTGACTTTATGATTTCTTGCCTAACTGTTAACCGCCAAACGAAATAGGCTACTACAGAAATAAGCAGACTGTTGGAGCTATTTCGCTTCTTCATTATCTTATAATAATTCGGTAACAGTCATATCAACCTCTCCCTTACTTGGCTATCATTAAACGTGCCAGGTACGGGAGCTTCTTAATTTAACAGCATATGCTTCTTATTCTCTTTGTTCAATTTCAGTGACACATTCAGTTTTTATTTTCTCCACCAGAGATTGCAGTCCGTCTATAACATGCGGTCGGATATCCCCTCCTATTAGTACATACATGATGTCATCCCCCACCTGGAGCTGGCCTTCATTGAGCCATACCTTGATATAGTAGATGCCTTCCATTTTATAGGTTTCTTCTATTGCTACTTCGACCTTTTCCGCGTCGAAGGAAAAATCCATTCCCACTACGACCGTGCCATCATCCATGCCCTGCCTTACCTTTGACTTTGGTGTTTCTCTGACAACGCCATTGTGAACTAGAAACATCCCGACCTGTGAAGCCTCGGGATCCGATTTGGCTTCCCTGAGCCATTCATCCATTGAACGTGATGGTTTCTTACTCTTTTTATCCATGTTATCGCTCCCCCAA
Source organism: Bacillota bacterium (assembly GCA_024650095.1). Lineage (GTDB taxonomy): Bacteria > Bacillota > Dethiobacteria > Dethiobacterales > Dethiobacteraceae > JANKMV01. Next base: position 4,919 of record JANKMV010000057.1, read on the forward strand.
ATTATGTGTAGTCTGATCGATTTGTCCTTCACTGGCTTAGCGCTTATGTAGCATCATAAAGAACAACCCCCGCCGTGTTGCTGACACGATTTCCACATTTACAACAGTGAACGCTAAGACGTTGGATCTTCGATGTCAATGAAGGCGGGGTTTGGACCAAAAGCACTTCATCTAAATCGCCGATGTCGATGCCTAGTTCCAAGAGTTCGTAACAACAATCCCTTTGAGCCCACCCTGCTTTAAAGCGATAGACCTGATTACCCAATTTTACCGCCTTTCTCTTGTTTTAATGGCTCACGGGAAATGACAATATGGAATATTATTTGCTGTTTCCGGAAAGTCATGATTGATGATATCGGACTTTTGCTTTTATAATTTCTTGCCTGGGCTGTTAACCTTGTTCATGAGCGAACAGATAAAGAATATAAAGATTTTTCTTTTACAACTCTACCGTCAGTTATTGCGCGTAACAGCCAATCTTTTAGCTGAACAGGACGAATATTTAAGATCTCAGCTAACTCCGTTTCTTTACGTGGAGTTTTTAAAACATGTGCAATTATTGGCCATACAGTTTCATATATATCTTTATTTAACTCTTCTTCCGCTTCTCTGACAACTGCGACATCCTCTCCAAACAAACTTTGCTGCCTATATGTTTCGTCTTTCTGACTAAACCAATCTCGTAACGTAGTGATATTACTATCCCAAGCTAGACGATTAATCGGTAATCCACCAATTTGCAAAAGCATTTTGTTTCCTTCAGGGATCCCATCTTCAGAACGCACAAAGAGCGGTGTCCACCCAGCACGCAAATTCTCATTAGCTCCGGCCCATGTACCACCTTTATTTACTGCAGAAGATACAACTACTGCATATTTGGCTAAAGTATAAAGATACTTATTTCTTTCCATAGCCGTATATGGCTTAAAATGAGCTTTTGGATTAGCCGTAGATAATACTAATAAGCGATTTGATAAGACTGATTCTCTCCATTCGCGCCTCATAATTCGAAATTCCATAGTATCAGCCAAGACTGCAATAACCTTTCCGCCCGTCTTTAGTGCGGCTTCCTGTGCTATTGAGTCTACGCCGGCAGCACCTCCGGACACAACGGTTAGTTTTTCTTGTGCACATTTTTCTGCCAGTTTTCGAGTAAAAAACACTCCAGTTTCATCTACTTTTCGAGATCCTACAATACACACGCCATCTGTCTGCAATATATCTAGACTGCCCGCGTAAAAAAGTACAACGGGAGTTTTTTGACCCAAACTTTTTTTAAGTTGCCTAGGATAATTAGCTTCTGCCCGAGTCGTCACCCAGATACCTAAGTTTTGTAGTCGCTCCAGTTCTATGCCTAGTTGACCAGCACGTTCTAAAAGCATGCTAACCCTTTCTGCTTGTTCTGTGGATAAGTGCAGTACTTCTTTCCATTCATTCAAATCAGTATCAAGGAAAGCTTGAGGTCTTCCCAGGGTAGACTGCTTTAATCGCTTAGTTAAGTCATTCCATTCTCTTAGTGTAAATGGTTTTACTTTAACCTGATTCTGATGTAATGCTAGATTTGTACAAAGTAATAACATAGCCAAACTATCTTGGTTTAATGTCATCTTTCTCATTAATTAACATCTCCTCCACCCGCTGTTGACGCTAATGCAAAGGGAAATACAGGGCCACTACCCTCTGATAAAAGTAACATACCACAGATTGTAAGTGTCCATCTTGAATCAACCATATCGTCAATAAGTAAGACAGCTCCTTCAGATATTTTACCTTGAGGTGCAAAAGCGTCATACACATTTTGTGCTTGCATATTCGAGTTGTTCATACTTTTTTGTTCCGGTCTCTCTTTTACTTTTTTCAGCACCGACAGGTAAGGAAGACCTAGTTCTTCAGCTACTCTCATCGCGAAATTTGTCACAAGATCTGGATGACGTTGAGAGGGAATTGCAGTGACCCATTGCGGATAAGGTTGTGGATCCCATTTTTTTATTAACTCTACAGACGCAGTAACAAGAACATCTCTAAACCTTCCTTGCTGATACTTATCCTCACGAATAAATTTCCCCCAGCCTGCATCTCCATACCTACAAAGGGCCCTTCCTTCCTCAATACGTAATTCCTCAGGTATTCGCCCTTTTACTATCCCGAAGCCACCAGGTGGCCATTGTTTTCGCGGCTCAACCACTAATGAATCTTTACGTAAAAATTTAATCGCTTGTAATACTACTTCATGTGACACTTCTTCCGCAAAAAGACTATGGTTTAGACAATTTGTACACTTGCCGCATTCTTTTGCGTATGGGTCATTTAGTTCTTCCGCAATAAATTTCATCAAGCAGTCAGCAGTATTTCCAAATCGCTGCATTTGTAATAGTTCTTCTCTTCGTAGATGGGTTACAGCATCACTACGCCTAGAGTCTGGTTGCCAGATGTTAACTGTCCGCTTATAGAGACTTTTGTCTTTAGCAATTGCACCTTCGATTTCCAGCATCTTAAGGCACTTTTCCAAACGACCTTTTGACATATTTAATTCTCTTTGTATACCGTAAATGCTTAATCCATCTGATTGTTCAATAACCCTTAACACACTTTTCATTTCTTGTACCGATGGAAACGCTTTGCTGATGAAATAATCTTGAATTTCATCATCTTCGCGTCCGTTTAGAAGAATTGCATATGCTTGATCAACAGCTCTGCCAGCACGGCCTATCTGCTGGTAATATGAAACTATAGAGCCAGGTCTCTGGAAATGAATCACAAAGCCGAGGTCTGGCTTATCGTAACCCATTCCGAGTGCTATTGTTGCAACTAATGCCTTAACCTCATTGTTAAGAAGCTTTTGCTCCCTCTCTTCACGAACTTCAGTTTTCATATCCCCCGTATATTCTAGAGCATTAACTCCCTTTTGCTGCAACCATGCTGCCACACGACTACAATCAGCTTTTGTTAGGCAATAGATAATCCCGGTACCACTCATTTCGGGAACATGTTCCGCCAACCAAGCTAATCTCTCCGCCTGATCATTTAAATTTATTGATTGCAAAGACAACGACTCCCTGATTAAAGGGCCTCGCAAAATAACCAAACCTTCACCTAATTGTTGCGATATATCATTAATAACTCGGTCATTTGCTGTAGCTGTAGTTGCTAGAACGGGTATATTTGCAGGTAAAACATCTAGTAAACGCACAATCCTTCGATAATCAGGCCTAAAATCATGACCCCAATCAGAAATACAATGAGCCTCATCAACAACAAACATACCAATTCCTTTTTTAATAATTGGCAAGATCTCATCAACAAACGCCCTATTTGACAATCGCTCAGGGGAAACCAGTAATACATCACATTTCCCCTCTTGCAGTAAAAGTTTCGTTGTTCCCCAATCATTCTGGTTCGCACTATTTATAGATGCCGCATTAATTCCAATCCGCCCGGCCATATCAATCTGATTTCTCATTAAAGAAAGTAAAGGACTTATGAGTATAGTCAATCCGGCACCCTGCTCTCTTAAAAGTTTGGTTGCCAAGAAATATACAATACTCTTGCCCCAACCTGTCTTTTGGACGATTAGGGTTCTTTTCTTGTTAAGCACAGCCTCAATGGCTTCCCATTGCCCCTCACGAAATTGAGCATTAGCACCGAACATCTGTTTTAGTAGTTGTTCCCCTTTTCTCCTCATTTTCCTTCCTTTCCATACTGATCTTTCACTGATGTCACACTCACTATGTTTTCACATATGTAAAAACTTCCTGTAAGTTGCTTCAACACAGTAGAAAATAATTGCAACAAATGGAAAGGTTTCTTATAATATCCTCTATTCGCGTATTGAATTCATGTTGATACTATTTACAAGCTCAACCGCAATACTTTAGCTTTGAAGCCGCATAATACTTTCTTCCGAAGCTCACTAGACCAGCTACTGATTACAAAAATGGAGATGCACATGTACTAAAAAGTGTTCTGGATTTACTAGAAGAAGCTGGTCTTTTAATAGTTACTAAAACAAGTATTCATCAAAAGTTTGCGATAATTGACCAAAAAATCGTTTGGTAGTCAACCTTTCTCCACGACTATCAAGTATATAGAATAGATTGATGGTTCTTAATCTCTAGATATCTACCGGTCAGATTTTAACTGATACACCGTGATTAGTTGTTGAATAATTCTACATATTATCTAAAATTTCCTTTAAGTTGTGTATTCAAATCAGAGAACACGGCTCGATCTGATGCCGATTTTTTTCTGTTCTGCCTTTCTCGCCGAATGTAGATTCTTTTCCAAACAGTCTGCTGTTATTGTGGAAGTAAACGGTAGGCAGATTGCCGCCTCGGCAAGCACCATGCCACATGATATCCAGAGCATTACAGATAACGGCTTTGAAGGACATTTCGATATCCATTTTTTAAACAGTACTTCAGCCGACCTCCCACAGAACCGTACGTACCGTTCGGTGTACGGCTCTTCCCAAGTTTACACTCGGACAGACTCGTAGTAATCAAGAAAGTTAAAATATCCAGCCTTCTTAAGTCTCTCGGCAGAGATGGCTTTGGCAATAATTGGGTTACGGGCACAACACCAGTAACCCTTTCTTATGTTTGCACCTTCCAACGCTACCCAGTTCACAATGCCCAATTTCTTGAGCATAGCATATCGCGTTCTCACCCTGTTCCACTGCTTCCAGATAACCATTCGGATACGTCTCATGGTAAATCTTGTTTCAACCGGGTTCAGCAAATGCGCGTCCACCGTCCATGAGGCCTCCCCGGGTAAGAACGCAGTCTTTCTCTCCATCTACCTGCCGTATTTACACAAATTGATTCCGTGTCGCTTTGGGACTTTGACTTGTACCGCAGCCTTATCCTCAATTTGTGCCTGATACGATTTCTATTCGTCAGGCCGGAGATTTGCCGCCGCCTTCCTTCACACTCCACC